>JAYUMN010000382.1:0-1661 GCA_043762595.1 Frankiales bacterium | reverse complement strand
CCTCGTCTTTGCTAACCGGACCTACCGGGTCACCGTGAGCCTGCGAAACCACGACCACAGTGCCAGCACAACCGAAGTCGTGGTGTGGCTCCAGACCCGCTAACCAGCCCGGCAGACCAACGGCCTACAACGGTCCAGTCATCAGCGCGTCGCAAGCCCTTCCGAACCCGGCTGTAGGACGCCAGCGCCGTTGGGGCGTCGCCCCAGCCACTGGCCGGCCCGTTCCGTCCCCGGGCCCGCCGCCGCACACAGATCCAGCAACACCTCGGCAATGATCCGGCCACCGACCGGCGGGTCGGGCCGGCCGGACCCTCCGGGCCGGCAGCTCAAACTCCTTGGGGAGGTGAAACCACAGCGCGACCCCGCCGGACCAACCCAGATCGGTCAGGCCGAGCGCGTCGTTGCCCAGCGGCTAATGCCCATCACGATCGCGACGTCCTGGCCGTCCGGCAAACCGACGCGCCCACCACGGAGCAGAATGCGTTCGGGCAGCCAGGTGATGGCGCCGGGACCGGGGCCGACCACAGTTGAGGACAGGCTGGCCTGTGGGTGTTGGTAACGAACCCAGGCAGCATGCCCCAGAGGTTTATCGAACCTCGTCAGAGCATGGTCTGACCACGCCGTTCCCCGACCCGGCCGGACGTCCCCAGGCAACAGGCAAGCACACAACGGCCGTTCAGCTGTGTGGCTGCGGCATTTTCAGCCTCGTCGCCGCGGGGTCACACACCGACCGGAGAGGTTTGGAGGCGTGCGTTGCCTACCTAACAGAGCCGCCGTGCGGCACGCCGTATGTGGCCGCGCCGACGTGCCGCGGCCGGGTGCCATCGCCGCCCGATAACCCGTTGCTCGAATTTGCTCCAAGGGCGAGGACGGCCCTTAGCGACAATTCACCTTCCGACCAGTGGCTCACCGCCCCCGGCTTCTGAGCTCAGCGTCCAGGGCCGCTCGACTTGGCCGCACTTCCAACGTCTGCAAACGAGATGAGTTCTGTGATGTCGTCATCGACCCAGCAAACCATCGGATTGGTGCATCTCCCGGCACCCCGCCAGCACGACGAAGTCGGCCCGGCCGCGCACTCCAACACGCAGGATCGGGCGCGTTCCGCACATGGACCACTCGCTGTTGCCCAAGCCAGCTACTGCCGAGTCTTCGAAAAGATCGACCGGGTCGCGCCCCGGTTCTTACGGGTGTCCTTGGCGCTGGTGTTTCTGTGGTTCGGGGTCCTGAAACTTACCGGGGACTCCCCCGTGCTGGCACTTGTGTCCGCGACCCTGCCATGGGTCGACTCATACCTGCTCATGCACCTGCTAGGCGCCATCGAGGTCCTGCTCGCTGTTGGTCTACTGCTCGGCCGGGCCCAACGCTTCGTACTACTCGCACTAGCCGCGCACCTAAGCGGGACGTTTCTCACCTTCTTCATGGCCCCCCAGCTGATGATCCAGCACGGTGATCCACTTTTACTGACCGCTGACGGCGAGTTCGTCCTAAAGAACCTTGTACTGATCAGCGCAACGTTGCTCCTAGCGGCAAGGGCGCAGCCCACGTCCTCGTCAACGAGAGTCGCTCAGGTGGGGCCAACCGTCGACAACTGATCTCCTCTCCAGCACCCCTTACACATTGTCGCTACGGACTGACATCGCTGCCCCTAAACTGCCGTACCG
>JAYUMN010000381.1:0-3040 GCA_043762595.1 Frankiales bacterium | reverse complement strand
CGCCCGAAGAGCCGCGAACTAACGCCCTACGTCATCGCCCGGGAGACCGCCGGCGACCGCCCGTCACCGCCGTGGATGGAGGTCATCGCCAGCCAGATGCGGGTGCTCGTGCACGCGCTCCCGGCCCGGCAAGTCATCGACACGCCTGTGCAGGAGCAACTCATCGTCGAGCTCTACAGCAAGTAAGAGGCCGCGGCCGGTGGGTCCAATCCCCGCCGGCCGGAGTCGCACGTCTGTTCCCGCTCGGGCCCGCCACCCGAGCATCCCTCACGGCGTCACATGAAGGTCGCCGTGGACCTGTCCCGAAAGGACACTCCGTGCTTATCGCACAGCGCCCGACCCTCACCGAAGAAGTGGTCAGCGAGTACCGCTCGCGGTTCGTGCTGGAGCCGCTCGAGCCCGGCTTCGGCTACACCCTCGGCAATTCGATCCGCCGCACCCTGCTGTCGTCGATCCCCGGGGCTGCTGTCACGAGCATCCGGATCGATGGCGTCCTGCACGAATTCACGACCGTGCCGGGCGTCAAGGAGGACGTCACCGACCTCATCCTGAACCTCAAGGAGCTCGTCGTCTCCTCCGAGAGCGATGAGCCGGTCGTCATGTACCTGCGTAAGCAAGGTCCCGGGCCGGTGACCGCCGGGGATATCGCGCCGCCAGCGGGCGTCGAGGTGCACAACCCCGATCTGCACATCGCAACGCTCAATGGCAAAGGTCGGCTGGAGGTCGAGCTCACCGTCGAGCGCGGTCGCGGTTACGTCTCCGCCGTCCAGAACAAGCAGGCCGGCCAGGAGATCGGCCGCATCCCGGTCGACTCCATCTACTCGCCAGTGCTGAAGGTGACCTACAAGGTCGAGGCCACCCGCGTCGAGCAGCGGACCGACTTCGACAAGCTCATCCTGGACGTCGAGACCAAGAACTCGATGACCCCTCGGGACGCCGTCGCAAGCGCCGGCAAGACGCTGGTCGGGTTGTTCGGGCTGGCCCAGGAGCTCAACGAACAGGCCGAGGGCATCGACATCGGCCCGTCGCCGACCGACGCGGCGCTGGCCGCCGACCTCGCCCTACCGATCGAGGAGATGGACCTGACCGTTCGCTCTTACAACTGCCTCAAGCGCGAGGGTATCCACTCCGTCGGTGAGCTCGTCTCCCGGTCGGAGGCGGATTTGCTGGACATCCGCAACTTCGGTTCGAAGTCGATCGACGAGGTCAAGGTCAAGCTGCACTCGATGGGCCTCGGTCTCAAGGACAGCCCGCCCGGGTTCGACCCCAGCCAGGTCGTCAGCAGCTTCGGCACCGACGACTTCGCCCCGTTCACAGACGGCGACGATGACGGCGGCTTCGCCGAGACCGAGCAGCTCTAGCCAGACCCGGCACGACGGCGCCAGCAGGCCGTCCTACCGGCGCGTGTCGGGCCCCCGCGACCGCGGCGGCGCCCCCACGGGGCTTCTAACGGCCCCCGCTCTGAGACGGAGATTGACATGCCTACCCCCAGCAAGGGCCCGCGGATGGGCGGCAGCCCGGCGCACGAGCGGCTGATGCTCGCCAACCTCGCGACCCAGCTGTTCGAGCACGGCCGGATCACCACCACCGAGACCAAAGCCAAGCGGCTGCGCCCGTACGCCGAGCGGCTGGTCACCTTCGGCAAGCGCGGGGATCTGCACGCCCGCCGTCAGGTGCTCAAGCAGATCCGCGACAAGAGCGTCGTCCACACCCTGTTCGCCGAGATCGGACCGCGCTACGGCAACCGGCCCGGTGGCTACACCCGCATCGTCAAGCTCGGCCCGCGCAAGGGCGACAACGCACCGATGGCGATCATCGAGCTGGTCGAGGCGCTGACGGTCGCTCAGCAGGCGGTGGGTGAGGCCGAGCGCGCCCGCGGTACCCGGTTTGCCGCTAGCAGGCCGGTCACCGGAGCGACCCGCGAGTCGGCCGAGGAGCTTGCAGCCGAGTCCGTGACCGCGGCGGCCGTCGCGGCGAGCCCAGTGGTCACCGCTGCCGAGGCGAAGGTCGACGAGGCAGCCGGATCCGAGCCGGACTCCACGGTGGACGAGCTGGCAGACGAGATGCCCGCCGCGACCGAGTCGGCGTCTGCCCAGACCGCTTCTGAGACAGCGCCGGCCGACGAGACGCCAGTAGCGACCAAGGACGCCGAGTAACCGACGACGCACCCGACGAGCCCGTCCTCCCCGCGCGGGGGGGCGGGCTCGCGCCATTGTTGCTGCGGGTGCGCCTGGACCTGGCGTACGACGGGACAGCGTTTGCCGGCTGGGCCGCGCAACCGGGCCAGCGCACCGTCCAGGCCGTCCTCGAGGAAGCCCTGCGGACGCTCGCTCGGGCCGACGTGGGCCCGCGGGTCACGGTGGCCGGACGTACCGACGCGGGGGTGCACGCTCGCGGGCAGGTCGCCCACGTCGACCTGCCGGCGGATCGGGCGCAGGACCGGCTGCTGCTCCGCCGGCTCAACGGACTGCTGCCGCTCGACGTGCGGATCCGGCGCACCCTGCTGGCGCCACCGGAGTTCGACGCCCGCTACTCGGCGCTGTCGCGGACCTATCGCTACCGGGTTGTCGACACCGCCGAGGCGGTGGACCCGCTGCGGCGCTTGGACACCTACGTCTGGTCGAGGCCGCTGGACGTCGACGCGATGCGGGCGGCCTCGACCGGCCTGCTGGGGCTGCACGACTTCGCGGCGTTCTGCCGTCGTCGCGACGGGGCGACCACCCGGCGCGAGCTCCAGCGGCTCGACTGGGAGCGCCACAGCGACGGCGTCCTGGTGGCGAGCGTGCAGGCCGATGCATTCTGCCGGTCGATGGTGCGCTCCCTGGTCGGGTCGCTGCTCGCCGTCGGCGACGGCCGTCGGCCGGTCCAGTGGCCCGCCTCGCTGCTGGCGCTGCGGTCGCGGGCCGAGCATCTCGACGTCGCTCCGGCGCGTGGCCTGGTGCTGGAGCACATCGCCTACCCGACGAGGGATCGACTTGCGGCGCGGCAGCTGGTCACCCGGGCCGCCCGCGAGTAGGGCCGCGCGCACACGCAGGGCCGA
>JAYUMN010000380.1:0-2078 GCA_043762595.1 Frankiales bacterium | reverse complement strand
AGCACCGGCGGCATCGAGATCCAAGGAAAACCGCCGTACGGGCGGTTCTGGACGTTGACCCGGATCTCGTTCTGTACGACGGCGACCTGGTTGTCGAGGTTGTCCTGGGTCAGCGCAACCGAGCGCATCCGATCGGCCTCGAGAAACAGCGCGAGCTCGGTGGCGTTGCTCGGCAGCACCTCGTAGTAGTTGGTGTAGTCGACGTGCGTCGATCCGTTCAGCGTGCCGCCCGCACCCTGCACGTGGGTGAAGTGCTCGGTCTTTCCAAGACTCGCCGAGCCCTGGAACATCAGGTGCTCGAACAGGTGCGCAAAGCCGGTCCGACCGGCTGGCTCACTGCGCATGCCGACGTCGTAGTACACCCCCACGGCGACAACCGGGCTGGTGCGGTCGGGGCTCACCACGACCCGCAAACCGTTGTCAAGACGGGCGCGTTCGACCGCGTACGACGGGTGGGCGGGCTTGTTCCGGATGGCGCGGGGGCGTGGCGGCACCCTTCCACGGTAGTACGGCGCTCGGCTCAGCGGCCGGGCGGCGGCGTGATGCAGAACTCGTTCCCCTCCGGATCGTGCATGACGGCCCACCGGCGGCGGGGCTAGCTGTCGAAGCCGACGAAGCTCGCCGCAGTGCCGCGGAGCCGATCGACCTGCTCGTCGAGATCGCCGTCGGGTTGGACGTTGAGGTGGACGCGGTCCTTGGCCGACTTGGGTTCGGGGACCCGCGGGAACGGCCACCGCGGTCCCTGCCGGGCCGGATCGGCGGCGGCCATCGCATCTGCGCAGGTCAGCCGGCCTGGTAACCCAGCAGTGTCGCCCACCAGCCGCCCAGCGCGTGCGGGTCATCTGGGTGGTCCAGCGGCTCGGGCTCCGGTGAAGGGGTTGTCGGCGAGGTCGTCAGGCCAGCGGGCTGCGGTCATGGTCGTCACTGCCCGAGCTGGGCCTGCGTGACGCTGCCAACAATGTGCCTACGAACAGCCGCAGAACGTTCTGCGTGAAGCTCTTGTCGCCGCCAGCTGGCTGCGGCGCGGCCTAGAGTCGACCGCATGACGCAAGCACGACGCACCCTCGGTGATGGTCTGACTGTTTCCAGCCAGGGCTTGGGATGCATGGGCATGAGCGAGTTCTACGGCGCCGGCGACGACGCCGAGTCCCTCGCGACGATCGGCCGCGCGCTCGATCTGGGCGTGACGTTCCTCGACACCGCCGACATGTACGGGCCCTTCACCAACGAGCAACTCGTCGGCCGGGCGATCAGGGGCCGGCGCGAGGAGGTGCAACTGGCCACGAAGTTCGGCATCGTCCGCAGCCCCGAGGGGGCCCGCCTCGGCATCAAGGGCGACGCCGCCTACGTCACGGCCTCCTGCGAGGCCTCGCTGCAGCGGCTCGGCGTCGAGACCATAGATCTGTACTACCAGCACCGGGTCGACACCGACGTGCCGATCGAGGAGACCGTCGGCGCGATGGCCAGGCTGGTCAGCCAGGGCAAGGTGCGCCACCTCGGGCTGTCCGAATGCTCAGCCGCCACCCTGCGACGCGCCGTGGCTGTGCACCCGATCGCAGCGGTGCAGAGCGAGTTCAGCCTCTTCAGCCGAGACCTGGAGCGGGCTGTGCTCCCCGCGATGCGTGAGCTCTCCGTCGGGCTGGTGGCCTACTCCCCGCTCGGCCGTGGCTTCCTGACGGGCTCGATCACGTCTGTGGACGACCTCCCGGCCGGCGACTTTCGTCGGCAGTCGCCGCGCTTCGCCGAGCAGGCGCTCGCGACCAATCTTCGGCTGGTCGACGCGGTCCAGCGCCTGGCGAGCGAGAAGGGTTGCACCGCAGGGCAACTTGCCCTCGCTTGGGTGCTGGCCCAGGGCCAGGACGTCGTACCGATCCCCGGCACGAAGCGCCGGACTTACCTAGACGAGAACGCCGCGGCGAGTGACCTCGTCCTGACCGACGAGGAGCTCGCGCAGCTGGCCGCGGCGGTGCCCCCCGATGCGGTGTCCGGTGACCGATACCCGGACATGAGTACCGTCGAGCGCTGAGGCCTCCGGCGCGACGCGCCGACACACGACTCGGTGCCGGCACCACTTCTCG
>JAYUMN010000379.1:0-11529 GCA_043762595.1 Frankiales bacterium | reverse complement strand
ACCCTCACAGTTCGACCGGGTCGGCGCGCTCGTCAACAACGCCGATGTCTTCACCCAGCACTTCGTTGAGGACATGCCCGTCGGGGACTGGGATCGCGTGCTGTCTGTCAACCTGCGCGAGACGTTCCTGTGCACCCAGGTCCTGCTTGGGCAGATGCTCGACCGGGAGTCCGGTCGGCTCATCGACGATGCCTCCCAACTCGGCCGGATCGGAGGCGCTGAGGTAGCCCACGACGACGCCCGCACAGCGGCGGTCATCAGTTTCACACCATCGCTTGCGTGCGGGGTGTCTAGCCGCGGTGTCTTGGTCAACGCGATCGCTCCCGGCCCGATCCACACGCCGCTGCTGGCCGGCGAGACCGAGCAGTGGCGTCGTGCCGAGCTCGCTGACCTGCCCATCGGGCGCTTCAGTGAGGTCTCGAAAGTGCCCCGACAGCCCTGCTGCTCGCCGCCGACGACGGCTCACACCACGTCGGCCGGACCCTCGGCCCCAATGGCGGAGACGTGGTGCGCTAGCCCGGCGGCTGGGGCCGACGATGCGAGCTGGCGGACCGGCCACGTGATCGTTAATGACGGCGGCATCTCCGCCCAAGGTCTCTGACCGGCGATTATGCACCGTCCGGGGTTGACCGGCGTTGACCGGCCGACACCCGCTGTCGCCGGGCTGTCACGGCCCACCGACGGCCCAGGATGAGCGGTGGCTTGACGAACCTGTCTCGCCTTCGCCCTCAGTGGAGGGAGCGTTACCCGGCCCTCGCCAAACGCCGCCGTATGAAAGTAAGATGAAGGTATGACCGTTGCCGCATGCTCCATTCCGGCCGCCACCCCGAAGGTGAAGAAGACGGTCACGCTGGACGCAGACCTCGTGGCCGCCATCGGCGACGGCAACCTGTCCTCAGCAGTCAACGAGGCGCTCGCTGAGCGCGTACAACGTCTCCAGCGTGCGCATTCGCTTCGGACCTACCTCGACCAGCACACCGCCGCCGAGGGCGCGCTCGACGAGGCCCAGGTTCAAGAGTTCATGCAGTTGCTCGGCGGCATGTCCGGTGCGTAGCCCAGTGCTCGACGCCGAGGCCGTGCAGGCGCTCATCCAAGCCGACCATCCCGCGCGCCGCCAGGTCCATCACCTGCTCGAGGCGGCCTCGCGACTGCAGCGAGATGTTGTCGTCCCCGCGGTGACCCTCGCCGAGCTATATCGCGGTGTCCGCCGTACGCAGAACGTCGATGGGGCGTTGGCGCCTCATGAGCAGTATCTGGTCATCCGCAATACAGACCGAGGCTTCGCCCGGTTGGTTGGCGCCTTGCTTGCCAGCGTCAAACTCGGCAGCGAACACATCGCGGACGCACACGTCGCTGCCGCAGCCGTCGAGGAACAGGGCCTCATCCTCACCGGTGACCCAAACGACCTGGAGCGGCTCGTCGCGGGAACGCCGACCGTCACCGTCGTCGCGCTCACGGACAGCTGTATCCAGACGCTCCCGCAATGACGGCAACCTCTGCCTACGAGCGGCCACCAGCGCTGCTGACGGGGATGTAGGGGGCGGTTTGATCGGGCAGCTCCGCACCGCAGCCATGCGAGCGTTCCATCTGAACCACCAATTCGTCGACGACGTGTTCATGGCTCGCTACCTGGACGACGCCCGGGTGTACGTGCCGCTCTTCGGGGGTCGCTGATCACCACGATCCGGCAGCGTTCTCAACGATCAACCGCGACCCGCGCTGCGTTGTCTGAAGTCGATTCGCGCGGACGCTGATGGACAGTTTCTCGTACCGCTCGAGATCGGAGTTGCCGTGGCGATTTCAGCCAGCGAAGCGCGCAAGTTGCTGCTGTGGCTCATCGAGCAGGTGAACGACGTTCACTTGCCTCTTGAGATCACCTCGGCCCTGACTGCCCCAGCGTCGCTCTCACGTCGAGTCGTGGCTTAACCGGATGGACGCCGACGATCTGGCACCGGGCACGATCAGGACCCGCGTCAACAACCTGCGCTCGATGCTGCGCGCCGCGGTGCGGGACCGGATCATCGCCTTGGATCCGGGCGATGGGGTGACGCTCCCGCGCGATCGGCGTCGTGAGGCCGCGATGGTGCTGCCCACCGCGGCGCAGGTGAGTGCGGTGATGACGGGAGCCAACCCGGGCTTTCAGGCCTTCGTCGCCATGGCCGCCTTCGCGGGCTTGCGGTTGGGCGAGGCTGCCGGCCTGCAGGTGGCCGAGATCAACTTCCTGCGGCGCAGCCTGGACGTCCGCCGACAGGTCCAACGCGCAGGCGTCGGCGCGGTCGAGGTCCGCGCGCCCAAGTACGGCAGCGAGCGCCTGGTCTACCTCCCCGACAGTCAGCTCGAGGTGCTGGCCGGGCACATCACGCAGCACTGGCCCGGTGACGACCCGACTCGCTTGCTTTTCCGAACCACCACTGGACCGACCCCGCACCGAAACACGGTGGGCCACCTGTGACGCATGGCGTGCCAGCGAACAGGGGTCACCGGCCTGACCCTCCACGACCTTCGATATTGCTACGCCTCGGGCTTGGTCGCGGCCCGGTGCGACGTGGTGACTGTGCAGCACGCCCCCAACCCGATCGCCAACGACGACCTTGAACACCGACGCCCACCTGTGGCCGACCGCCGAGGACCGCACCCGCCGAGCCGCCGGCGGACTGTTCACGGCCGCGACGGCTGTTTCTGTCACGGCCCGACGACGGCCCCAAACCACCAACTAGGAATCTGACCTGGGGTAAGGGTCATTTCAGACGTTGAAGCGGAACTCAACAACGTCGCCGTCGCGCATGACGTAGTCCTTGCCCTCCATTCGGGCCCTGCCGGCGGACCTGGCGGCCACGACCGAACCCGCCGTCATCAGGTCGGCGAAGCCGATGACCTCGGCCTTGATGAAGCCGCGCTGGAAATCGGTGTGGATGACCCCTGCGGCCTCTGGGGCAGTGGCGCCCTTGCGAATAGTCCAGGCGCGCGTCTCCTTCGGGCCCGCGGTGAGATAGGTCTGCAACCCGAGGGTGTCGAAGCCGATCCGGGCCAGCTGGTGCAGGCCGGATTCGTCCTGGCCCATCGACTGTAGGAGCTCCAGCGCCTCGTCGTCGGCCATCTCGATCAATTCGCTCTCGACCTGCGCATCGAGAAAGACCGCCTCGGCTGGGGCGACGAGCTTGGCAAGCGAGGCCCGAAGCGCGCTGTCGACCAGCCCCGCTTCGTCGAGGTTGAAGACGTACAGAAACGGCTTGGCCGTGAGCAGGTGCAGCTCCCGTAGCGGTTCAGGATCCAGCCCGGCGCCGAAGACGGTCTGCCCGCCGTCGAGGACCACCTGTGCCCGGCGTACAGCATCAAGGACGATCTGGGTCTCCTTTTTGAGCCGCACCTCCTTCTCCAGGCGTGGGATCGCCCGCTCGAGGGTCTGCAGATCAGCCAGGATCAGCTCGGTATTGATGGTCTCGATGTCGTCGGCAGGCGAGACCTTGCCGTCGACGTGCACGACGTTTTCGTCGGCGAAGACGCGGATCACCTGGCAGATCGCGTCCGAGTCGCGGATCGTGGCGAGAAACTTGTTGCCCAGCCCCTCGCCCTCGCTGGCGCCCCTGACGATCCCGGCGATGTCCACGAAGTCCACCGTCGCCGGGATGAGCTTCTCGCTCTTGAACACCTCGGCGAGCTTGCCGAGCCGGCTGTCCGGCACACCGACGACACCGACATTGGGCTCGATCGTCGCAAACGGATAGTTGGCGGCGAGCACGTCGTTCTTGGTCAGCGCGTTGAACAGGGTGCTCTTGCCGACGTTGGGAAGGCCCACGATGCCGATGGAAAGGCTCACCGGTGCAAAGGTACCGGTGTGCACACGACACCCCCGCCCCTCGCCGGCACCCGCGCCGTCACCTACGACCTCTGGTTGACCCTGCTCGAGGACATCGACCTCGAGCGCACCAAGGACGACCGCGCGACCGCCCTCGCCAAGACCCTGTCCACGTCGTACGACGCGGCCCTGCAACTGCAGGTCGAGGCGTACTCCGCCCTGCACGCCGGGTGGGAGCGCGGCCGGACGCAGACCCTCACCGAGATTGCCGAGGGCATCATCCGCGGCGCGGGGCTGCCGGTCGACGCCACGCTGGTCGAGCAGGTGGTCTTCGCGGTCGAGGGCGCGACCACCCCGGACGCCGTACGGCTGCTGCCGGGCGCTCGGGAAACGCTCGCGTCGCTGCGCGCCGCCGGGATCGAGGTCGGTCTCGTCTGCGACACCGGCATGTCCGGCGGCGGGCACCTGCGCCGGCTGCTCGACGACCTGGGCGTGCTCGAGCTGTTCGGGACGACCGTGTTCAGCGACGAGACCGGCGTGAACAAGCCCGGCCTTCGGTCGTTCGCGCTCGCCCTCGAGACACTCGGGGCGACCCCTGCGAGCGCCGTGCACGTCGGGGACCTCCGCCGGCGCGACGTCGCCGGGGCGGTGGGGGCCGGCATGCGGCCGGTGCGCTACCGCGGGGCGCACGACGACGCGTTCGACACCGGCCCGGCCGACGCCCCGTGGGTGATCGACCGACACACCGACCTGCTCGCGCTGCTCGGGGTCCCAGAACTGTCGTAGGCCCGTGCGAGGGTCCGCGCATGGACCTGATCGCGCTCGTCGTCATGTTGCTCATCGGCCTCGCCCTCGGCCTGGCCGTCGGCGCCGCCCGGCTGTCCGGTGTGCGCGCCGAACTCCGGAGCGCGGTGCTGACGGAGGCGCGGCTGCGGGCTGGCGACGGCGATCTGGCGCACCGTCAGGCCTCGGTGGCGGCGCTGGTCAGCCCGCTGCGGGAGCAGCTCGGTCGGGTCGAGGGCCAACTCCATGCGCTCGAAGTCGAGGGGGTGCGGGCTGCGGCCGAGCTGCGTGAGCAGGTGACGGTGGTGGCCGCGGGGTCCGAACGACTCGGCCGCGAGACGGCGGCGCTCGTGTCCGCGCTGCGCAAGCCACAGACTCGGGGCCGTTGGGGTGAGCTGCAGTTACGCCGGGTGGTCGAGTACGCCGGGATGGTCGAACGCTGCGACTTTGACGAGCAGGCCTCGTTCGCCGGCCCCGATGGCGGGGTGCTGCGCCCGGACCTGGTGGTCCGGCTGGCTGGCGGCAAATCGATCGTCGTCGACGCCAAGGTCACCCTTGCCGCCTACCTCGAAGCGGCCGAGTCGACCGATGACACCGTGCAGCGTGAGCGGATGGCCGCGCATGCCAAGCACCTGCGCCAGCACGTCGACCGCCTCGCCGACAAGGCCTACTGGCAGCAGCTACCCAACACGCCCGAGTTCGTCGTGCTGTTCGTGCCAGGTGAGGCGTTCCTCGCGCCAGCGCTGGAGATCGACCCGGGGCTGCTCGAGCACGCCTACGCCCGGCGGGTGCACATCGTCACGCCGACCACCCTCGTCTCCCTGCTCCGCGCCGTTGCGTACGCCTGGCAGCAAGACGCCCTGACCGAGAACGCCCAGGCGGTCTTCGCCGCGGGCAAGGAGCTCTACGCCCGCCTGAGCGCGCTGGGCGGTCACATCGACAAGCTCGGCCGCAGCCTCAACCGGTCGGTGACCGACTTCAACGCCACGGTCGGTTCACTCGAGCGGGCGGTGCTGCCGAGCGCCCGACGGATGGCTGATCTCGGCCTCGACGGCGCGCTCGACAGTCCGCTGCCTGTCGAACAGGTCGCCCGGCCACTCACCGCTCCACATCTCGTGGCGATCGACGGGAGCGGTCAGGAGAGATCGACGGCGTAGACAGCGACGAAGTCGCACGCTGCCCGGGCCACCATGTTCGCCGGGGTCGCGCCAGTTTCGGGATGCTCGGCCAGCAGCCGGCGGGCCAGCTCGGGCAGGTCCAACGAGCCGATCGCCCGCAGATGGGCGAGCGCCTCGCCGGCCAGCAGCCCGGCCGTCTCCGGTAGGAGGCCGGGGTCGAGCT
Source organism: Frankiales bacterium (assembly GCA_043762595.1). Classification (GTDB taxonomy): domain Bacteria; phylum Actinomycetota; class Actinomycetes; order Mycobacteriales; family SCTD01; genus JAYSQK01. The sequence goes on along the minus strand of JAYUMN010000379.1, from coordinate 5,609 downwards.
GGCGGGCCGCGTTGGCCACCCATGCCGCGTCGTACGTCCCCAACGGGGGACCGAAGATCCGCTCACCCTCGCCGTAGGACGACTCGTTCATTTGGGACACGCTAGATGCCCGGTTCCGGCCCCACTCTGGGGGTAGCGTCCAACAGGTGAGCAGCCGCTCCGCCTTCGAGGCGGCCAGAGCGGAGAATCGGGCCGCAATGCCCCCCACCGTCAAAGGCGCCCCTCACCGCCTTGGCGTGGCGGACCGGCGCGGCCTCACCGCGGCCGGTGCGGTCACCCTCGCGCTCCTGCTGGGGGGCGTCGGCGGGGCGGTCGACGTGGCAACCGGGCGTGGGTTCCGGGCCGTGTTCGCCATCTGCTTCGTCCTGGGCTGCACGCTCGCAGCGCTGCTGGTCCATCGCGAAGACCTCAAGGCGGCGGTCGTCATGCCGCCGCTGCTCTACGTCGTACTGGCTCTCGTCGCAGGAGCGGTCGGCTCGAGCGGTGGCAACAACTCGTTGGTGGCGCGCGAGACGCTCGAACTCGTCCAGGCCCTGGTCATCGGCGCACCGGTGCTGTTCACGGCCACCGGGGCCGCCTCTGTGGTCGCCCTGGTGCGATGGCTGCGCCGACGGCCAGCACGCTGACCAGCCGACTCAAGCGATGTCCCGGCCAGCGGCCCGCAGGTCGCGGCGCAGCTCCGGCGGAAGCGCGAAGAGCAGGCTCTCCGTAGCCGAGGTCACCTCGGCCACGTCCTGGTAGCCCCGCTCGGCGAGCCAGCTGAGTACCCCGGTCACCAGGAGCTCCGGCACCGACGCGCCGCTGGTCAGCCCGACGGTGCGGACGCCGTCCAGCCATGCCTCATCGATCTCGCCGGCGTCGTCGACCAGATGGGCGGCGCGCGCCCCGGCATCGAGGGCGACCTCGACGAGACGGACCGAGTTGGAGGAGTTGCCGGATCCCACGACGAGCACCAGGTCGGCGCCGACCGCGATCTCCTTGACGGCGACCTGCCGGTTCTGGGTGGCGTAGCAGATGTCGGCGGACGGCGGACCGGCCAGCAGCGGGAATCGGCGGCGCAGGGCATCGACCGTGACGTTGGTCTCATCGACGGACAGGGTTGTCTGCGACAGGTAGGCCACTTTGGCCGGATCGCGAACCTGCACCGCGGCGGCCTCGTCGACCCCGTCGACCAGATGCATGTGGGCGGGCGCCTGCCCCGTCGTACCGACGACCTCCTCGTGGCCCTCGTGGCCGATCAGCACGATGTCGTAGTCCTCGGCATCGAACCGCCGGGCCTCCATGTGCACCTTGGTCACCAGCGGGCAGGTCGCGTCGATCGTCTTGAGCGAACGCGCAGCAGCCTCGGCATGCACTTCGGGGGCTACCCCGTGCGCTGAGAACACGACCATGGCGCCCTCCGGCACCTCGTCGGTCTCTTCGACAAACACCGCGCCCAGCGCCTCGAGCGAGCGCACGACGTGGGCGTTGTGGACGATCTGCTTGCGGACGTAGACCGGCGCGCCGTACAACTCCAGGGCCTTCTCGACCGTGATGACGGCCCGGTCAACGCCGGCGCAGTACCCCCGCGGCGCGGCGACGAGGACCCGCTTGCCGGGTACTGCTTGGAGGTTTGTCATGTTGTGCATGCTACGTCCGCTGCTGGTGACGACGTCCGGCCCGCGTGTGAGCAAGGACCGGCCAGGGGATACCACCGCCACGCCCATCGAGCAGAGGACCGCCCGCATGCCCAGCCCCATCCCGACGCCCGTCGCCGCCGCCATCGGCATCGTGCCCACCGTCCTATCCGGTGTTCGGGCGCTGCCCGGTAAGGCCGTGCAGCTCCCAGTGCTCGCCCTCTCCAGCGCCCTGAACGCCCTCGACGGCGCCCGCAGGGAGTACGACGGCCTGGCCGAGCGCGGCGAGCGGTTGCTCGCCCGGCTGCGCAGCGGGTCCTTTGACGAGTTCGAGGACCGGGTGGAAAACGTCGTGGCGCACACGCCACTGGCCGGGGCGTACGACCTGGTCGAGGACGCCGTCGAGGCGGCCCTCGACCGGGCTGGTGACGTGGGGCGGCGGCTCGAGCGCGTGACCGACAGGGGGGGGCGGCTCACACGCGCGACCGATGTGGGACGCCGGCTCGAGCGCGCGACCAGCGCCTTCGAGGACGCCGCGGACGCCGTCGTCGGCGACCTCACGCAGGCCACCCGGGCCGGCGTGCAGGCTGCCGAAAAGGCCACCAATCGACCAACGCCCGCGCTCGCCGCGGACCAGACGGCAGCCAAGGGCGTGCCCACGCCGAAGGCCACCCAGCCCGACTCGACCCGGGTCGACACGGCTGCCAGCCCGGCTGTCGTCGCGGTCGTCGAGCAGGTCGTCGAAGCCAGCGCGAGCGACGTGGATCACGACACACACGAGGATCTGCCGCTCGAGGACTACGACCACCTGACTCTGGGCTCCCTGCGTGGACGCCTGCGCAGCCTCGACGTGGGCCAGCTCATCCGGCTGCGCACCTACGAGAAGGCGCACGCGAACCGGCTGCCCGTGGTGACCATGCTCGACAACCGCATCGCCAAGCTCGCCACTGACGCCGCGGCTGCGCCGTCACCGGGTGGCCAGGTGCCTCCGGCTGCGAACCCCTCGATCGGCGGCAAGGTCGTCGGCGCTGCTACCGCGAGAAAGCGCGCCCCGCGGACCAAGGTCCGCACGACCTGACCCAAGGCGTCTGCGCCGTCCGCCTTTTCCAACCCAGTGATCCAGCGTGAGGTCGGGCAGGTCACGACTCCGGCGCACCCCGCTTCCCTGCTGTTGTGGTCCCGTACGCCGGGGCAGTGGCTCACCCCAGCTCGGCGTTGCAACCCCGGAGCGCGTATCGGTGGCTAACCTCGCCGCCATGGCCGAGCCGAGCAGCGCCGAGGCGCCGATGCCGGTCCGCACCGTGGCCCGGCACCTGGGCGAGTGGATCGGCCGCCTCGGCCGGGTGTGGGTCGAGGGGCAGGTCACCGAACTCAACCGGGGCCGGGGCACCATCTACCTGACCCTGCGGGACCCGGTGGCGGACGTGTCGCTCAGGGTGACCTGCCGGGTGGCGGTATGCGACGCCGTCGTCCCGCCCCTGCAGGAGGGCGCCCGGGTGGTGGTGCACGCCAAGGCCGAGCTGTACCTGGCCAGGGGCACCCTGTCGCTGAGCGCGCTCGAAATTCGACCTGTCGGGGTCGGCGAGTTGCTCGCTCGGATCGAGCGGCTCAAGGTGCTGCTCGGCCAAGAGGGACTGTTCGCCGCCGACCGCAAGCGCCCGCTGCCGTTCCTGCCCAGCACCGTTGGGTTGATCACTGGCCGGGCCAGCGCGGCAGAGCGGGACGTGCTCGAGAACGCCCGGCGGCGTTGGCCGGCGGTCCGGTTCGAGGTGTGCAACGTCGCCGTACAAGGACATCTCGCAGTTGAGCAGTGCATCGGCGCACTGCGCGCGCTGGACGGCTCGGTCGACGTGATCATTCTCGCGCGGGGCGGGGGCAGCGTGGAGGATCTCCTCCCGTTCAGTGACGAGGCGCTGCTGCGCGCGGTCGCGAACTGCCGAACTCCCGTCGTCAGCGCTATCGGCCACGAACCAGACAGCCCGCTGCTCGACCTGGTCGCCGACGTCCGCTGCTCGACGCCGACCGACGCCGGCAAGCGGGTCGTCCCGGACGTCCGCGAGGAATCCGCGCGAATCGCCCTGCTGCGCGACCGGAGTCGCCGCGTCGCCGTCGCAACGGTGGACCGCGAGCTGCAACGGCTGGCGCAGGCCAGGAGCCGGCCAGCACTGGCTGACCCCACCCGGCTGGTCACCGAGCGCCTGCGCGAGATGCTCGAGCTCCGCGACCGGGCAGCCCGCTGCGCTTGCTCAGGACTGGACCAGGCGCAGCGCGACCTTGCGCACACCCGTGCGCGGGTCATCGCGCTCAGCCCACAGGCGACCCTCGACCGGGGCTACGCGGTCGTGCAGACGCCGGACGGCGCAGTGGTCCGCGACGCGGCGCGCGTCGTCCTCGGCGAACGCCTCCGGGTCCGCTTGGCGGCCGGCGAGCTCACGGTCACAAACGCCTGACCGCACCGCGAGAGCACTAAGATCGTCACCGTGACCGAGCCGACGTATGAGCAGGCGAGGGACGAGCTGGCTGACGTCGTACGACGTCTCGAAGCCGGCGGGGCCACCCTGGAGGAGTCGCTCGCCCTGTGGGAGCGCGGCGAAGCGCTCGCGATGGTGTGCCAGGGTTGGCTAGACGGGGCTAAGGCCCGCCTCGACGCGGCCCTGGCTGATCGCAAGGACTCCTGACCGTCTTGCCGGCGAGAGCGCCGTACGCCAAGGTGACCGGCCCCCGTTGTTGATCTTTGTACGCCGGGGAGCAGACCCACGATGGCCGACCGCGCAAAGATCATCTACCTCGAGCCCCGGTCGCAGCCCCAAGCCCCGGTCGCAGCCCCAGCCCCAGCCCCAGCCCCAGATGATCTTTGCGCAGGCAGGCGAGGCGGCTAGCGGACCGACGCCGCCAAGGTTTGGAGCTCCGCCAGCGTCGCGTTGGCCCGCAGGCCACCGACGACGACCGTCACTGAGCCGAACATCCGCACGAGCGACAGGTGTCCGTCGTCGCTGCGGAGTTGCTGCCAGGAGGTCCCGCCCACATCCACGGTGCCGGCCGCCGCGCCGTGTGCGGACTGGCTCGCGACGAAGGGCGCGGCCGGGCCGGAGGTTTCGGCGATCTCGGCAAAGCGTCGGGCCGGCGTGACGTAGCCGACCCGCAGGCCGCCGCGGTCCAGCGCCGACACGTTTGCGAGGTAGCCCGCCGGCGTGTGCGGCACCGGCGCGCCGGGCGCCGAGCGGGCGAAATCGCGGATCTCGGCGGTCGGGTCGACCGCGCGCACCTTCTGGGCATCACTCTTGGGCGGCTGCGCGAAGAACCACAGCGCCACTGCAATGATCAGGACGAGCCCGAGGGAGCGGATCATGTCACCGGCCGACTCGCGCCCGCGCCGTTTCTTGGCCGGGGGCGCCGGGGCGGTCATCGGCTGGAACGTCGTCACCCTTGCAGTGTCGGTCATCGACGTAGGTCCTGCATGGCGTCGAGCACCGCCAGGGCCTCGTCGAGGCTGTTGTAGAAGTGTGGCGAGACCCGGATGCCAACTCCCGGCCGGTGGTCGACGACGAAGCCGCGCTCGTGCAGCGCGTCGTGCACCCGGGTGCTGTCGCCGGGGTCGATCGTGACATGGCCGCCGCGCCGAGCCGAGTCGTGCGGCGAGCGCACCGTGAAGCCGCGGTCAAGCGCCGACTCGAGCAGCGGCTGGGTCATCGACACCGACCGCTCCCGGACCTTCGCCATCCCGATCTCCACCAGCGCCTCGTACGCCGGGGCAGCGGCAAACGCCGCCGGCACGCCTGGTGTCCCACCTGCAAAGCGGGCAATCCCCGCTGCCGGGGCATTTTCGGTCGAGAACGCGAACGGCTCAGCCTGGCCGAACCAGCCGGTGGTGACCGGGTCGAGCAGCGCGCTCACCGCCGGTGCGGCGTACATGAAGCCGTTGCCGGGACCGCCGCTGAGGTACTTCACCGAGCCGCCGAGGTAGAGGTCGACGCCGAGATCGACGACGTCGAC
>JAYUMN010000378.1:0-1873 GCA_043762595.1 Frankiales bacterium | reverse complement strand
ACTCGCCGCTGGGGGCGCTCGGTCATGGTGGGTGAGGGCGGCTCGCTCACGATGGATGTCAGCCCGATGCTGATCCATCCGCAGCTCACGGTGTACGGCTCCTGGGTCACCAGCACCTGGCGGATGGCCCAGCTCGTCCAGGACCTGGCCCGCTGGGAGCTGCACCCGGAGGTCACCGTCACCGACTGCTTCCCGCTCGCCGAAACCGCCGAGGCCTATCGGGTTGCCGATGCGGGGGCCGGCGGGAAGGTCGCAATCGTCACTGACTGAATGCGCGACGCAACGAACGAGCGGGCGGACCTCATCGACGATCAAGCGCCCGAACCCCGCCGGGTCCGGATCGTTGCCGGTGGGCTGCGGGACCACCGAGTCGGCGCCGGCGACAGCCCAACGGTGCACCGCGTCGGCCACGGCGTGCTTGGCGCCGGCGACCCCAACCTCCTGGGTCTGGTCGTCATCGAAGCGGCGCTGCTCGGCGACCAGCCGTTGCTGCGCGGTTCGGCCGGTCGCGGCCAGCACGTACCCCCAGGTCGGGTGCGCATCGACGCGGCCACCGGCGGCACGGCCCTCGTCGATGAGCCGGCGCGCCTCCGGCACGACCTGGGGGCTCGTCCCACCGCTGAGGGTCGTGCCGTCCGCGACCTACGCGCACAGCCGCAGCGACTGTGGACCCCCCGCCGGCGGCGATCCCGCTCTCGCGAAAACAGTCCTCCCACAACCACAACTGCTCCAGGCCCGCGGCGGCCGCGGCGCGAGCGACGCCGCGCAGCCGTTCCGGCGGCAGCTGAGGCAGGACCACCGCACCAAGAGCAGTCATCCCTTCGAGGCTGCCCTGCCATCACGGTTTCGGCAGCAGCTTGGCGAGCTCCCGCCGAGCGACGCTGCGCACGTGCACCTCGTCGGGACCGTCGGCGATGCGCAGGGTCCGCACATTGGCCCACATCTCGGCCAGCGGGGTGTCCGCGGACACCCCTGCCCCGCCGTGCACCTGGATGGCCCGGTCGATGACGTTGAGGGCGGCGCGCGGGGCAAGCACCTTGATTGCGGCGATCTCGCTGCGCGCGCCCTTGGCGCCGTGCCGGTCGATGAGCCAGGCGGTCTTCAGCACCATCAGCCGGGCCTGGTCCAGCTCCATCCGCGATTCGGCGATCTGCTGCTGGACGACACCCTGCGCCGCCAACGGCTGACCGAATGCAACGCGCGACGACGCCCGCTCGCACATCAGCCGCAGCGCCCGCTCGCCCGCCCCGAGCGCCCGCATGCAGTGGTGGATGCGCCCGGGTCCCAGCCGCGCCTGGGCGATCAAGAAGCCGTCACCTTCGTTGGCGATCAGATTGCCTACCGGCACTCGGACCTCGGTGAAGGCGATCTCGCAGTGGCCGTGCTGCGGCCAGTAACCGAACACGGGCAGCGTGCGAACGAGCTCGACCCCCGCGGTGTCCATCGGCACGAGCAGCATCGACTGCTGACGGTAGGTCGGCGCGGCCGGGTCGGTCTTGCCCATGACGACAAGGACCGCGCAGCGCGGATCAGCCGCCCCACTCGTCCACCACTTGTGCCCATTGATGACGTAGTCGTCACCGTCGCGGATGATCGAGGTGGCGATGTTGGTGGCATCGGACGAGGCGACATCTGGCTCGGTCATCGCAAAACCCGAACGGATCTCACCGTCGAGCAGCGGCGCGAGCCAGCGCAGCTGCTGCTGTCCGCTGCCGAACTGCTGCAGCACTTCCATATTGCCGGTGTCGGGGGCCGCGCAGTTGATGGCCTCGGGGGCCAGGTGCATCGACCAACCGGTCAATTCGGCCAGCGGCGCGTACTCGACATTGCTGAGACCGGCGACATCGGGGAGAAACAGATTCCACAGGCCACG
>JAYUMN010000377.1:0-5909 GCA_043762595.1 Frankiales bacterium | reverse complement strand
TCCCTCGAGCCTGAGGACGAGCAGGCATTCCTGGCCCACCTACCCGGCTGCGCCGCCTGCCAGCGGGCGCTGGTCCAGCACGGGGACACCCTGGCCCATCTTTCGTACGCCAGTGAGCCGGCGACGCCGCCCGCCTCGCTCCTGGACGGGATCCGGGCCGGCGTGGCCGCCTCCGGGCGCGCCGCATCGTTCCCGGATCCGGTCGTCTTCGACGCGCCGGTCTCGCTCGCCGACCGGCGGCGTCGCCCGTCGGCCCGCGCCGTACGCCGTACCGCGGCCTGGACCGGTGTGGCAGCCGCGGCGGCCTTGATCGGCACGCTCGGGATCACCAACAGCGCGCTCCGACGTGACAACGAGGCACAGCTCGCCAAGGGTCAGCGGCTCGCCTCCACCGTGCAGCTGCTCGAGCACGCCGGCTCGCGCAGTGTCCCGCTGAGCACCCTGGGCAGCAGCGTGCAGGCGGTGGCAGTACTCGACCGGGACGCGGTCTCGCTGGTCGTTGATGGGCTCGCGCCCAACAACCGCCGCAACAGCACTTACGTGCTGTGGGAGAAGAGCGCGTTCGGCGATGTCCGTGCGGTCGGGACGTTCGACGTGTTGCACTCCGGTGTCGATGTGGTCCGCGGGATGCGCCTGCACTCCGGCCCAGGTTCGCTGCAGAGCCTGCTCGTCACCCACGAACCGTCCCGGACTGCGCCGGCTCGGACGACCCAGCCACCCGTTGTGACAGGTGTCCTGACTGACCGCGCCTGAGCGTCGCACGCTGACCCGGCTCCACCTACGCGAGCGAGTCCGCTCACTGCCGGGCGGGGACGTCGTCGTCCATGCAGTCGTCTTTGTGGTTGGTGCGGCCCTGATCGCCGTCGGGTTGGCGCTGGCGGTCCTCCCCGGGCCGCTGACCATCCCGCCGGTACTGCTCGGCCTGGCCGTCTGGGCGCTCGAATTCACCTTCGCCGAACGTCTGCTTGGCCGCGCCCGGACCCACGCGAAGCGTGCCAAGGTCGCGGTCCGCGCCCGGCCGGTCAGGTCGGCGGCCGCCACCGGCATCGGAATCGCCCTGGCCATCGCTGCGGGTGTGGTCTTCTCGCGCTACGACCTGCTGGCCGCCTTGCGCTAACCTCCGGTCGCGATCGGGGCGTATAGCTCAGCTGGTTAGAGCGCTGCCTTCACACGGCAGAGGTCACAGGTTCGAGTCCTGTTACGCCCACTCCCGGGCCGGTCGCACTGGTGGAGACCTCGGGCTTGGGAGGTGCGATGACGCGGCAGTGCCACCCGCGGTGAGCCGGCGCATCCAGGCTGCTGGCGGCATCGTTTGGCGTAGCGCCGCCGACGGCCTCGAACTCGCTGTCGTCCACCGACCGCGTTACGACGACTGGTCGCTGCCCAAGGGCAAGGCCGAACCGGGCGAACATCCGGTCCAGACCGCGCTGCGCGAGGTGGCCGAGGAGACCGGCCAGCGCACCCTGGTGGGCCGGCCCTTGGGCACCAGCGGATATGACGTGCTGGTCGACGGCGCACTGACCGGCAAGACGGTCCGCTGGTACGCCATGGCGGTCGTCGACGACGGGCCCAGCACCGGTGACGACGTCGACGACGTGCGGTGGGTCGCCCCGGCCGCCGCGAAGGACCTGCTCACTGCCGGCCGCGACGTCGAGGTCGTCGCGCGCTTCCTGGCCGGTCCGCCCGACCCCGAGCTCGCCCTGCTCGTCCGCCACGCCAAGGCCGGCCACGCGGGTGATGTGCCGGCTCGCCATGACGACCTGCGGTCGCTCGAACCTGACGGTGAGGCGCAGGCCCGCGCTCTGGCGCCGGTGCTTGCGGCCTTCGCGCCGAGCCGGATCCTGGCGGCGCCGGTGCGGCGCTGCGAGCAGACCGTCGCCCCGCTGGCCGCGTTGCTCCAGCTGGCGGTCGAGTCCGAGCCGATCCTCGGCGAGGCCCACCATGCCCGGCACCCGGACATCGCACGGAGTTGGGTAGCGGCAGCCGCGGGTCGTCCGAGCGTCGTGCTGTGTAGCCAGGGCGGCCTCATCCCCGACGTCGTGCGCGCGCTCGACCCGGGCCGGCCTGAGCCGGCCGTCCGCAAGGCCAGTGTCTGGGTCCTCGCGTTTGCTCAGGGCCGGCTGTTCACGGCCGACCTGCTGCCGGCGTGCTGATCGGCGAAACATCAACGACGCGACACGGGAACAACGGGGACGCGGGTCGTGTCGGATCAGTGGAAGATCCCCCTGACCTGAGGAGCACAATGCCAACCCGTACCGCCCGTACCGCATGGAACGGCACATTGGAGACCGGCTCCGGCCAGGTCGAGCTCAGCAGCAGCAAGGTCGGCACGTACGACGTGTCGTTCCCCAAGCGGGCCGCTGACGAGGCAGGGGGCACCACCAGCCCCGAGGAGCTGGTCGCTGCCGCGCACAGCTCCTGCTTCGCGATGCAGTTCTCGGCCCTCATCGCCGAGGCTGGCGGCACCCCGCAGAGCCTCGAGGTGACTGCCGACGTCTCCCTCGGCGCCGACCCGGCTGGCGGTTTCCGCCTCACCGGCATCGCGCTGAAGGTTGTCGGCGAGGTCGAGGGCCTGGACGAGGCCGGCTTCAAAAAGGCCGCCGAGGCTGCCAAGGCCACCTGCCCGATCAGCAAGGCGCTGACCGGCGTCGAGATCACCCTGGACGCCTCGCTCGCGTAGTCGTCCTGCACCTCGGTCGGGCCGGTCCTTTGTCCAGGGACCGGCCCGACTGCTGTCGATAGGGTTGTCACATGCCTGCAGCACCCATCGTCGTGTCCCTTACTGTGACCGCGGAGCAGGCCGGGCAGACGGCCGGCGAGGTGCTCAAGGCGGCCGGCGTCAAGGACACCGCGGTCGCCCGGGTCGGCGGTGAGCTGCGCGACCTGGCCCACGTTGTGGCCGCGGGCGAGACCGTCGAGCAGATTCCGTACGCGAGCGAGGACGGTCGCGCCGTGCTGCGGCACTCCGCCGCACACGTGCTTGCCCAGGCTGTCCAGGAGCTGTTCCCCGGCACCCTGCTCGGCATCGGCCCGCCGATCAAGGACGGCTTCTACTACGACTTCCTGCCTGAACGGCCCTTCACTCCGGAGGACCTCGCCGCGGTTGAGCAGAAGATGAGCGAGATCACCAGGCAGCGTCAGCGCTTCAGTCGCCGGGTGGTCAGCGAGGCCGATGCACGCACCGAGCTTGCGCACGAGCAGTTCAAGCTCGAGCTCATCGGGCTCAAGGGCAGCGCCCCGGCCGAGTCGGTCGAGGTCGGTGGCGCCCAGCTGACGATGTACGACAACCTGCGCGGCGACGAGCTCGCCTGGACCGACCTGTGTCGTGGTCCCCACCTGCCGACGACACGCGACATCCCGGCGTACACGCTGATGCGGTCGGCGGCGGCGTACTGGCGTGGCGACCAGGCAAACCCCCAGCTGCAGCGGATCTACGGCACCGCGTGGGAGAGCAAGGATGCGCTGAAGGAGCATCTGCGATTGCTCGAGGAGGCCGACAAGCGCGACCACCGCAGGCTCGGCAGCGAGCTCGACCTGTTCAGCTTCCCGGATGAGATCGGCTCCGGGCTCGCGGTCTTCCATCCCAAGGGCGGCACGGTGCGCCGGGTGATGGAGGACTACTCGAGGGTCAAGCACGAACAGGCCGGCTATGAATTCGTCAACACCCCGCACATCACCAAGGCCGACCTGTTCGTCACCAGTGGGCATCTGGAGTGGTACGCCGACGGCATGTACCCGCCGATGCATCTCGACGCCGAGCTCGGACCGGCCGGCGAGGTCCGCAAACCGGGCCAGGACTACTACCTGAAACCGATGAACTGTCCGATGCACAACCTGGTTTACCGGGCGCGGGGGCGGTCCTACCGCGAGCTGCCATTGCGGCTGTTCGAGTTCGGCACCGTCTATCGGTATGAGAAGTCCGGCGTCGTGCACGGGCTCACCCGCGCGCGCGGCTTCACCCAGGACGACGCCCATATCTCCTGCACCCGCGAGCAACTCAAGGTCGAGTTGGGCTCGCTGCTGCAGTTCGTGCTTGACCTGCTGCGCGACTACGGGCTCGACGACTTCTACCTCGAGCTCTCGACCAAGGACCCGGTGAAGTCGGTCGGCTCTGATGAGGTGTGGGAGATGGCGACGCGCACCCTCGAGCAGGTTGCGACCGAGAGCGGTCTGGAGCTCGTGCCCGACCCGGGCGGTGCTGCGTTCTACGGCCCGAAGATCAGCGTCCAGGCTCGCGACGCCATCGGCCGCACCTGGCAGATGTCGACCATCCAGCTGGACTTCAACCTGCCGGAGCGGTTCGACCTTGAGTACGCCGCGGCGGATGGCACCCGGCAGCGGCCGGTAATGATCCACCGGGCGCTCTTCGGCTCGATCGAGCGGTTCTTCGCGGTGCTGCTGGAGCACTACGCGGGGGCGTTCCCGGCCTGGCTCGCACCGGTGCAGGTCGTCGGCATCCCGATCACCTCCGCGCACGACGACTACCTGCAGGCGATCGCGGTGACGCTGCGGGCCCAGGGCATCCGGGTCGAGATCGACACCGCCGACGACCGGATGCAGAAAAAGATCCGCACCGCGCAAAAGCAGAAGGTGCCGTTCATGCTGCTTGCCGGGGACGATGACGTGGCCAAAGGAGCAGTGAGCTTCCGCTACCGCGACGGCACGCAGGAGAACGGCGTTGCTGTCGACGAGGCCGTCGCGAAGGTGGTCGCGGCCGTCCGGGACCGAAGGTGAGCCCATTGCAGCCCGAGGAACAACTCGGTGTCGGGCTGAGGGACGCCTTCGAACGACTCTGGACACCGCACCGGATGGCGTACATCCAGGGCGAGGGAAAGGACGGCGAGTGCCCGTTCTGCACCATCCCGGGCCTGCCCGACGAGCAGGGCCTCATCGTGGCACGGGGCTCCACCTGCTACGTCGTGCTCAACCTCTACCCCTACAACGCGGGACATCTGATGGTTGTGCCTTACCGCCACCTGAGCGGGTACGACGACCTGGGGCCGGACGAGACGGGTGAGCTCGCCTCGATGACGCAGCAGGCGCTGCGGGCCCTGCGCCTCGCCTCGGGCGCGCAGGGCTTCAATGTTGGGATGAACCTCGGCGGCGTCGCGGGGGCCGGCATCGCAGCCCATCTGCACCAGCACGTCGTACCGCGGTGGGGTGGTGACACCAACTTCATGCCGGTCGTGGGGCACACCAAGGTGTTGCCGCAGTTGCTTCCGAACACCCGTGACCTGCTGGCCCGGGCCTGGTCCGAGCGCTGAGCTCACGGCGCCGTCAGCCGGCTGGCTGATCTCGCCCAACGCCGCCGGGGCCGGTCTGGGTCAGGGGTGGGGGAGGCGCGGGGGCACTGGCTCGTGGCCGAGCGGGTGCCGACGGTAGGAACCCGTCCCGTGGGTGAGGGCGCGCAGGACGGCGGCGTAGCCGAGCAGCTCCAGGTCGGGTACTTCGGCGGCGACCAGCGACCCGTTCTCGAGCGCCGAGCTGCCGGTGACCCGTGCTCGGCGACCGGACAGGTCGCTCATGACGGTGCCCACGTAGGCCGACGGGACCTGCAGCTCGACGGCGCTGACCGGCTCGAGCACGACAGCGCCCGCAGTGGCGACGGCTTCCCGCAGGCCGAGCGCGCCGGCAGCGGCGAACGCGCCGTCGGAGGAATCGACGGCGTGGGCCTTGCCGTCGACGAGGGTCACCGACAGGTCGACCAGCGGCCGGCCGTCGACGCCGCGCTCCATCTGATGGCGGACACCCTTCTCGACGCTGGCGAAGTACTGCGAAGGGACCGCGCCGCCGATGACCCGGGTGTCGAAGACGAGCCCGGAGCCGGCCGGGAGGGGGGCCACTTCGAGCACGACGACGGCGTACTGACCGTGACCGCCGGACTGCTTGACCAGGCGACCGGTGGCGGT
>JAYUMN010000376.1:0-5401 GCA_043762595.1 Frankiales bacterium | reverse complement strand
CGTCGACCCGTCCGCGTTGCCGTCACCAATCACCGCCGCGGTCGCCTCGCTCGTGTCCTGCGCGATTGGCGGACTCATCCCGCTCCTGCCGTTCCTGCTCGGGTCGAACTCCCTGGCCCTGGGAATCGTGGCGGTCGCGCTGTTCCTGGGTGGCCAGGCCGTCGGCCGAGTCACTGGGCGCCGCGCGCTCCTCTCAGGGCTGCGCCAGCTTGCCCTCGGCGCTCTCGCCGTCGGGGTCGGGGTCGCCTACGCAATCGGAAGGGTCGCCGGTGCTGTCATCTGAGGGCCCTCGATTCCTTGCGATGCTCGGCTCGAGCGGGCGCCGAGGCCGGGCTCATCACCTGGGCTGCCGGGTCACCCACACAGGCATCAGTCCCGGGAAGTGGGTTGGACGGGCAACCCGCGGCGCCCCAACGCCCTCCATCGGTGCTTCGTTGCATTCCAGGTCCAGAAAGCTGACCTGCTCGTCGCCGAAGGCTTGCTGCCCGCGACGTAGGCGATGTTGATGAACGCCTGCGCCCACCCCGGGGTCACCGTCGTCGAGCTGGCCCGCCTGCTGGGCGACACTCCGTAGAACGTCGCTGGCGCTGGTTGCGCGGCTGATCGGCGTTGGGTGGTTGGCCCGCCATGCCTCCGAACGCCACCTCCATCTCGCGGGGCTACAGCTCACTGCCGACGGGCCGGCCCGTCCGGCACGGGCCCGACAGGCTGGTCGCGGCCCAGGAAAAGCTGCGTCAGGACCGCTCTGGGCGCACATTTCCGGCGCCACTTCTCATGCAGTCGGGCCTGCGGGGTGGGACTGGACAGCCCTGACGGCTGAAGTCTGCCAACGCATGAGCGACGCGACCGCGGAGCCGCTCGACCTCAAGACTGTCGGGGGCAACCGCTGAGTGCATCTGAGGCAATCACCGCGGCGCAGGTTTTGCGTACGACGGCAGAATAGCTGCATCTCCAGGGTTTGATCGCCAAGCCCGGTGGCGCCGGCCGGAACGAACAGTTGGCCAAGCACCACCCCGGCGGTCGTCCCTGACCGCGATTCCCGCGGAGCAAGCGCCTGACCTGTCGAGCAAGTAGCAGCCGTACCTGTGGCAAGCGCCGGTCCACGGGTGAGCAGCAAGCCCTTCCAGCTGTACGAGATTGGGGAATTGGCGAGAGTCCTCAACGACCCCACCGGGGTGTGTGCCCGCGCCCAGATCGGTACCACGACGCGCACCATTGCGAGCGTGATGGCTACCACCGCCGCATAGGTGAGGTTCGCGCGCAGATCGGCCAGGTCGCGCCCGATCCTGGGATGTCGGGCCGCCCCAGGCTGGCTCCGGTGCCGAGATGAAGACCCCACGAGGGCTTTAGGTGTGGCTGTGTTTGTGCTGGCTGAGGCTGGTGACGTCCGGGCCGATGACCGCGACGGGGCAGGTACTGACTCGGAGCAGGGCGGCGCTGACTGATCCCAGTGCGTGCCGTTGGACAAAGCCCCTGCCGTGGCTGCCGACCACGAGGAGACGGGCGTCATCCGCCGCGAGTCGCAGCGCCTGGAAAGGGTGTTCTGAACGTATCGCCAGGCCGACCGGAACTGTCGGATTTCGGGCGCGAAAGGGCTCCAGCTCGTCGCTAAGGGTTCTGCGCGTCCGCTCACGCAGGTCAGCCGTCTGTCGGCTGTCGAGCGTGAGCCGCCCGAAGGCCCGATCGACGGCCGTCACGACACGCAGCCCACAGCCCGCGAGAGCTGCCTGCTCGAACGCGAAGCCAAGAATGGTCTCGGAGAGCGGGGAACGCTCCAAGCCCACCACCACCTCACCCGTCAGTCGAGGGTCGGTCGGGACCACCAGAACAGGGGAGTGCGCCCGGCTCACCAAGTGCAGCGGCGTCGAACCCAGCCAAGACAGGTCATGTCGATCGCGTTCACGTCCGCCAACGACGGTAAGCACCGCGTGTCGGCTGAACTCCGCGAGCGCCTCACCGGTGTCACGCTCCACCAGATGCACCTCGTACCGGAGATCGGGCGACGTTGCCCGCGTCAGGGCGACAGCTCGGTCGAGCACCTGTCGTCCGGCAGCCCGCACGACCGCCTCGCTGCCCCAGCGGGGTGGCCCCTCGCGGCCGCCGTCGAGGTAGATCGAGGTGGGCTGCCAGGCGTGCACCAGCGAGACAGGGAGGCCGTACAGGGCCGCTTGTGCGCAGCCGACGCGGCATGCCTCATCGCTGGCCAGCGTGCCGTCCACGCCGACGACGACGTGCTCGTAGCTGCCGATCACCGTCTGGTTTCCTCACCATGCAGAAAGAAGGTGCCCCTCACAATGTTGCCAGGTAGGACGTCGGAAGGGCAGAGCCCAACGCTCCCCGGATCGGGGACCTCCGACCCTGGCACGACCGTTGGCATTCGGGTCCTGTTGTCTGGTGGCACCCGTGGCAACACCGTCTGCATCTCAGCTTGGGCAGACTGCGGCTTTGCTGCAGGAGCGGATCTTCGACGGGCGTACCAGAGCTACGACGACCCGAAGGAGTCGGACGGCGCAGATCGTCCAGCTGGCGGTCGCTTCGCGCACCTGCCGGACGTCCTCGCGGAAGGCCGCCGGGTGATGGTGAACATCGAGCGGCCTGGCAGTCCATTCTTATTCAAAAGCACGTACGCGATGATGTTCGCGGTGATCGTCGCGTTCACGGGTACCGCGTACGCATTGGCAGTGATATGGCTGATGCTTATCTCTGCCGTCGCGGTCGGGATGCCCGCCTTCGCGCTGGCACTGGGTGCGAACTCGCACCGCGACATGCCCAGCTTCCGGCGCCGGGTGCTGCGCTTCGCCGTCCCGGTGGGGATGGTCACCGGCGCGAGCGCCTACCTCGGCCCTCAGGCCAACCGGGTCCACGAGTCGAGCTCGGACGTCGCCGAGGCACGCACCACGCTGATCGTCTTGATTGTCTCGCTGTGGACCCTGCTCGTGCTGGCGCGCCCGCTCACTGGCTGGAAGCTGGTCCTGGTGGCGTCCATGGCTGGCATCGTGGCCTTCGTCCTTGCCGTCCTTGCCGTCCTTGCCGTCCCGGCCCTCGTCCTTGTCGTATTCCTCCTGATGATCTCGCCGTTGCGTCTGCTGATCGCGGGCGCGATCGGCGCGGCAGGGGCGGTGTTCGTCGAGCTCACCTGTCGCGCGATCCAGCTCGTGGCGCGCATGCAGGCACCCTCGCACGAGGACCTTGCGCCGTTGGCCGGCAACCGGCGAAGCAGCGCGGTCGTCACATCGTGAGGGCAAGCTGGGCGGGCCGATTGCTGGAGCCGCTGCTGCTCCTGGTCACAGCCGTTGCGCTCGTCGCCGGTGGTGCAGCCGCGCTGTTCGGTGCCCGTGATCTCGCAGCTGGCTGCTGGATCGCAGGGACCGCGGCAGCGGTGGTGCCCTCGATCGGCTGGGTCCTGGTTGCGCTGCGGCACCGTCGTGCAGGAGTCGACCTCGTCGCGGTACTGGCACTGCTCGGCACCTTGGCTGTCGGTGAGTTTCTGGCCGGGTCCTTGATCGCGGTGATGCTGGCAACAGGACGGACCCTGGACGCGGTGGCGGAGCGGCGTGCCTCAGTCGATCTGCGGGCGCTGCTCGAACGAGCTCCGCACACAGCCCGCAGACGCGAGGGGACGCAGGTCCGGGAGGTTCCTCTGGAACAGGTCCTGACTGGTGACCTGCTGATGGTGGGTCCGGGCGAGGTCGTCCCCGTCGACGGACAGGTCGAAGGCACCGTGGCCGTGCTCGACGAGTCGGCCCTCACCGGTGAGTCCGCGTTCGTCGAACACACCGACGGTGACTCGGTGCGCAGCGGTGTCGTCAACGCCGGCGCTGGGTTCGACCTGCGAGCGGCAGCGACAGCGGCGGACAGCACTTACGCCGGGATCATCGCTCTGGTCCGCGATGCCGGGGCGAGCAACGCGCCGGTGATCCGCCTGGCCGACCGCTATGCGGCTTGGTTTCTGCCGCTGTCGCTCGGCGTCGCCGGGGTGGCGTGGCTCCTCAGCGGGTCGCCGGTGCGGGCCGTGGCTGTCCTTGTCGTGGCCACGCCGTGCCCTCTGCTGCTGGCTGCACCAGTGGCCATTGTGTCGGGCCTGTCGCGCGCCTCACGCATTGGGGTGGTCATCCGCAGTGGCGCCGCGCTTGAGACCCTTGGCCGAGCCCAGACATTGGTGGTGGACAAGACCGGGACTCTGACTGCCGGCCGTCCGGCGGTCGTCGAGACCGCCGCTGCCCCAGGCTGGCACCCCGACGAGGTCTTGCGGTTGGCGGCTTCGACGGATCAGCTCTCACCGCATGTGCTCGCCGAGGCGATCGTTGCTGAAGCTCGGTCGCGAGAGCTCTCGCTGTCGCTCCCAACCGATGTCGTGGAAGTGCCCGGACGGGGTGTGACCGCAACCGTCGAGGGCCACCGGGTCGAGGTCGGGAAGCGGACGCTCCTGTCGGAGGACCCGGGATGGATGAGGCAGCTCGTCAGCCGTGCCGTGCTGAACGGCTCGACCGCCTCGTGGGTTGTCGTTGACGGTGAAAACGCCGGTGCGGTGCTGCTGAGGGATCCGGTCCGGCAGGACGCGAGCAGGACCGTTCGGCGCCTCCGCGCGGCGGGGGTTCAGCGGCTGGTCCTGCTGACGGGAGACCGGCTGGAGCCTGCTCAGGAGATCGGCACGGTGCTGGGGCTAGATCAAGTGCTGGCCGAGCAAACTCCAGCCAGCAAGGTCGCTGCGGTCCGTACCGAGCAGGAAACAGCTGTCACCGTAATGGTGGGGGACGGCATCAACGACGCGCCCGCCCTCGCCGCCGCATCCGTCGGTATCGCCATGGGCGCCCGCGGCGCCACCGCCTCCTCCGAAGCCGCCGACATCGTGCTCACGACCGACCGGCTGGACCGCGTCGCGGACGCGATGGTGATCGCACGCCGAGCGCGTCACATCGCTGTTCAGAGCGCGCTGGCGGGCATGCTCATGTCCCTCGCCGCGATGGTCGTCGCCGCTGTCGGATGGCTGCCACCTGCTGGGGGAGCACTGCTGCAGGAAGCGATCGACGTCGCGGTCATCCTCAACGCCCTACGCGCCCTTCAAGGTGGCTCCCTGGACACCGTCATCGTGCCGCCAGCTACGGGCGCACTGATCCGTCGTTTCGCCGCAGAACACGACGTCCTGCGGGACGCCCTGCCGCTGCTGCGGGCCGCCGCTGATCAGCTGTCCACGGGAGCCTCGCCCGAGGCGCTCGGCACGCTTCGCGCCGCCCAAGCGGCACTGGTCGAGCGACTCCTCCCCCACGAGCGGGCCGAAGAGGCCGAGCTCTATCCAGCCCTGGCCGGGACGCTGGGTGGCAGCGAGTCGACCGCCACCATGAGCCGGGTACACGCCGAGATCGAGCGGCTCAGCCGCCGGCTCGACACCCATCTGGCGCAG
>JAYUMN010000375.1:0-1833 GCA_043762595.1 Frankiales bacterium | reverse complement strand
TGGGCTGTGTGCTCGGGGTCACCTGGATCCTCGGCAGACGCGAGAACACTTTTGTGGCAGCCGTCATCCCGACGCTGACCGACCAGGCCACCCCCGGCCCGTCGAGCGGCGCGGCGCGGTGCCGGGCCGGCGCCCTGACCGCACGGACCCAGACGCTCGCCCGGTCGGTCATCTCCTGCTTTGCCGCCGCCGGCTACCGCACGGTCAGCGAGATCTTCCCGACCAGGGAGCCGATCCGGGGTGGCCTGAGCCGCTGGCCAGGCTGTCCGCCGTACCGGAATCAATCGGTTGTGAAAGCGTCCCGGGAGTGACCGAACTCGCCGCAACGCTCGAGCAAGGTCCGGGCTGGCCTGGCGCCACCGGTCTCACCGGCCCGCTCGCCGCAATCCGGGTCCTCGACCTGTCGCGCGTCCTCGCCGGTCCATACGCCGCGATGGTCCTGGCCGACTTGGGCGCCGACGTCGTCAAGGTGGAGCGGCCGGGTGCCGGCGACGACACCCGCCACTGGGGGCCACCGTTTCACGGCGACGACGCGGCGTACTTCTTCGCGGTCAACCGTGATCGGCGCTCGGTGGCGCTCGACCTGACGACGGTCGCCGGGCAGGCTGTCGTCGCCCGGCTCATCCGCGACGCCGACGTCGTGCTCGAGAACTTCCTGCCACGCCACCTCGTAGCCCTCGGCCTCGCCGCGCTCCGCGACGAGGCGAGCGCGGTCTGGGTCTCCGTGCGCGGCGCCGGCGGTGACGGTCCGGACGGCGACAAGCCCGGCTACGACGTGATGGCGCAAGCCCGCAGCGGCCTCATGTCGGTCACCGGCACCACCGAACCGACCAAGGTCGGCGTCGCGGTCACCGACGTGATCGCCGGTCTGTACGCCGCACTGGGGGCAGTCGCCGGCCTGGTTGCCCGCCGGTCCCTGCGGGTCGAGGTGGGGCTGCTCGAGGTGGCCGTCAGCGCGCTGGTCAACCAGGCCAGCAATGCCCTGGTCGGCGGCGTGGTGCCGACCTGGGCCGGTAACGACCATCCCAACCTGGTGCCCTACGGGCCGGTCCCGTGCGCCGACACCGCCCTCGTGCTGGGCGCCGGCAACGACGCGCAATTCGCCGGCCTGTGCGCCGCCGTCGGCGTCGTTCCCGACCCCGGCTGGGCCTCCAACGCCGGCCGGGTCGCCGACCGAACCGCCGTCGGTGCAGCGCTTGCCGCCGCCCTCGGGGCCAGGACCGCCCGACAATGGGTGCCGCTGCTCGAGGCCGCCGGCGTACCGTGCGCTCCGGTGCAGGATGTCGGGCAGCTGCGCACCGACCCGCAGATCGTCGCGACCGGCCAGCTGCAGGCGGTCGAGCACCCAGCAGGGCAGGTGCTGCTCGTCGGCTCGCCGTACCGCCTGGACGGGGTGCGGCCGCGGATCCGGCTTGCGCCACCGCTGCTTGGCCAGCACACAGCCGAGATCCTCGCTGGGATGGGCTTGTCCGACGATCAGATCGAGGTGGTGACCGGTGCCGACCGGCGGTGAGGCGCTTGTTTCCGGGCTCGCACAGCTCGGGGTGCAGGTCGCCTTCGGACTGCCAGGCGTGCACAATCTGGCTGCTTGGAGGGCCTTCCCGGGCAGCGGTGTGCGGCTGGTCGGGGTCCGGCACGAGCAGGCTGCCGGCTACGCCGCCGACGGCTACGCCCGGGCCACCGGGCGACTCGGCGTGGCCCTGACGACGACCGGTCCGGGCGCCGCCAACATCGTGGCGGCGACCGGCGAGGCCTGGGCGTCGCACAGCCCCCTGCTGGTCATCGCAACCGACATCCCTTCGACGGTCCGCCGACCAGGGGCATTTCGCGGTG
>JAYUMN010000374.1:0-2886 GCA_043762595.1 Frankiales bacterium | reverse complement strand
GCCGCCGCGGCCTTGCGGCCGACGTCGTACGCACTCGACCAGTCCTGCCGGAAGTGCACGCCCTCGACGAGCACGTCGGTTGTGGCGACGACCCGCCCGTCGGGCGCGGTGATCACCGCGGCGTCGTCGCCGGGCCCGAGCAGCACATCTGGCGACGCGCCGAAGCGGGCGACGACGGCTGCGATCAAAGCGAACTCACCGAGATCGCGTGCGGTAGGTTCCGACACGAGCGCAAGCCTCCCAGAAGGGATCCGACACCGTGGTCCAGGCCTACATCCTGATCCAGACCGAGGTCGGCAAGGCTGCCGCCGTCGCCATCGCCATCGCCGCCATCGAGGGCGTCGCCCAGGCCGAGGACGTCACCGGCCCCTACGACGTCATCGTGCGCGCCGAGGCACGCAGCGTCGACGAGCTCGGCAAGCTGGTGGTGGCCCGGATCCAGGGCGTCGACGGCATCACCCGTACCCTCACGTGCCCCGTCGTCCACCTGTAGGCCCGCTCCTGGCCGGCCCGTTGCTGATGTTGCTGGCGGGCTGCACCTCGGGTGGCGAGCGGACCGCCCGACCGACCCCGGCACCGTCCGGACCGGTCGCGGTCGCCGTGCCGGTGGGATCGGCCCCGGTCGCGGTGCGCGCCTGCGCCGCGCTGCTGGCCAAGCTGCCCACCGAGTTGGCGCCCGGCGTACGCCGTCGGCCGGTGACACCTGAAACCGGCCGCACCGCCGCCTGGGGGGTCCCCTCGATCACCCTGCAGTGCGGGGTGGGCGTCGGCAGTCTCGCCGATCAGCCGTTCGGTGCGGACGGGGTGATCTGGGCAATCCACGACGTCGGCGCGGGCCAACGCTGGACCACCACCGGCCTCGGGGTCAACATCACCCTTGACCTCCCGGACCACTACGACGCCCAGGCCGAGCTCATCATCGGGCTGTCCCCCGCGATCAAGGCGACCCTGCCGACCCCGCTGCCTGCCCCGGGCAGCTGACGCTCGTCGATGGTCAGGCCGCTGAGCCGGCCCGGTCGCGCCGGCGCGAGCGGACGACCCGAACGGCGATGACGACGATCACGACCGCCAGCAGCGCGAACCCAACGATCGAGGCGTTGTGGGCGACGCTCTGGTACTGGCTCCCGGCCGCGTAGCCGAGCAGCACAAATCCGCCGGCCCACAGCGCGCCGCCCGCGGCGTTCCAGGCCAGGAACGTCCGGTAAGGGATCTTGCTCATGCCGGACAGGCCGGGAATGAGCACCCGCGCGGCGGCGGTGAACCGGCCGACGAACACCGCTTTGCCACCGTTGCGCCGGACCGTTTCCTCAGCTTTTGCCAGATGCTCCGGCTTGAGGATGCGGTTCGGGATCTTGTTGAGCAGTGTCTCGCCGTACCGCTTGCCGACCTCGTAGCCGATGCTGTCGCCGATGATCGCGCCGGCGATCCCGGCGACCAGCACCTGCCACAGCGCGACCTTGTGCTGGTTGGCCAGGACGCCGCCGAGCAACACCCCGATCTCACCCGGGATGACGAAGCCGACGAACGCCGACGCCTCGAGCGCGGGCAAGGCGAACACGATCAGCAGTGCCAGCAGCGGTGGCAGCAACAGCAACCGCTCGGCGAAGTGGGTCATGGTCTTCGCCCTTACCCGAGCTGCGCTGCCAACTCGCGCAGCGGCGGTTCATACGCCTCCCCGAACGTAGGGAAGGCGTGCACCACATCGGTGAGCACCGACAGCGGCACCTCGGCCCGGATCGCCAGGGTCGCCTCGGACAGCCACTCGTCGGCCTTCGGCCCGATCGCGGCAGCGCCGATCAGCACGCCGCGGGCCCGGTCGGCGGTGAGCACCAGGCGACCCCCACCGGTGCCCTCGGTGGCCGTGCGAGCGACTTCCGCCAGGTCCATCACGGCGGTGATCGCATCGATCCCCTGCTCCTTGGCGGTTTCGGCGTCCACGCCGACACTAGCCACCGCCGGGTCGGTGTAGACCGCCCGCGGAATCGCCCGGTAGTGGGCTGTCCGGTCGCCACCGAGCAGGTTCGCCGACACGATCCTGGCCTGATAGTTGGCGGTGTGCGTGTACGGCGCGATGCCCGTCACATCGCCTGCCGCCCAGACGTGCTGCTGGCCCTCGACGCGACAGTGATCGTCGACCCGCACCTCACCGCTGTCCCCCAGCTCGATTCCAAGAGCAGCCAGGCCGAGCCCTTCGGTGGTCGGCTGGCGACCGACGGCGACCAGGATGCGGGCGACCTCGACCGTCGAGCCGTCGGACAGGTGCACCCGCGCCAGCCCGGCTTCGGTCAGCTCGGCCCGCTGCACCTCCACGCCGAGCCGTACGTCGATGCCGTCGCCGCGAAGCACGGTCGCGAGGGCCTCGGCGATGCTGGGCTCCTCCTTGCCGACCAGCCGCGGACCGCTGTCGACCAGCGTCACGTCGACACCGAACCGCGCGTGCGCCTGGCTCAGCTCGCAGCCAACGGCGCCACCACCCATGACGAGCAGCGAGGCGGGGCGGTCCTGCGCCGACAGCGCCTCGTCCGAGGTCCAGGTCGGCACCAGGTCCAGTCCCTGGACCGGGGGACGGACCGGGCCCGAGCCGGTACCGACGACCAGGTCGGTCCAGCCGAGTTGGCGTCCCTCGACGTCGATGACACCCGGTCCGATGATCGTGCCCCGGCCCCGGACGAGCACGACGCCGGCCTGCTCGACGCTCGCTGCCGCCTCGGTGTCGTCACGCCCCGCGGCGATGTCGTCGCGCCGCTCGACCGCGGCCCGGAAGGCGAGGTCCTCGTCATCGAGGGTGGGAGCGGCAGCTGCGCCGCCGAGCTCGCGCAGCGCCTTGGCCAGGACGCGCGCCTCGGCGCTACGCAGCACCGACTTGCTCGGCATGCAGGCGACGTA
>JAYUMN010000373.1:0-3192 GCA_043762595.1 Frankiales bacterium | reverse complement strand
GAGGCGGTCGGCAAGGCGCTCGCGGGCGCCGGGCTCGACCCGGCTGACGTCGGGTTGTTCACCGTGGTGAGCTGCACCGGCTACACCACCCCGGGCCTGGACATCCTGCTGTCCCGCGACCTCGGCATGCGGGATGACACCCAGCGGCTGCACATCGGCCACATGGGCTGCTACGCCGCGCTGCCCGGTCTGGGCGCGGTCAGCGACTACGTCGTGGCCCGCGGCAAACCGGCCGTGCTGCTGTGCGTGGAGCTCACCAGCCTGCACATCCAGCCGTCGACCGAGAGCGCGCGCAGTGCGACACCGACCGCGGCGGACCTCGAGCAGATGGTGGCGCACGCGCTGTTCAGCGACGCGGCCGCGGCAGTTGTGGTCGAGCCTGACGCCAGTGGCTTCGCGGTGGTCGACGCGGTCGCCCGCACCGACGTCGGCACGGCCGACTTGATGACCTGGGACGTCACCGACCTCGGCTTCAAGATGGGCCTGTCGCCCAAGGTCCCAAACGTCCTCGCGGTCAAGGCGCGCCCGGTCGTTGAGGAATTGCTGGACCGCAACGGCCTGACCGTCGCGGACATCAGCGGGTGGGCGATCCATCCTGGCGGCCGCAAGATCGTCGAGGTCGTGGGGGAGGCGCTCGGGCTGAGCGAGGCCCAGCTCGCCCCGTCGTACGCCGTGTTGCGCGACATCGGCAACTGCTCGTCCTCGACCGTCCTGCTGGTGCTCGACCGGCTTGTGCAGACGAGCGAGATTGCGGTCGGTGGTCACCTTGTCGCGATGGCGTTCGGGCCTGGGCTGACCCTCTGCGTGACGCTGCTGACCCGTCGTTGACGGCATCTCCAGGGGCTGTTGTCAAGCCCCAGTTAGGCCCTCTGACCTGCGACGACGTCCACGAGATGGCCGTCACAGCGTGTTAGACTGGGTGCCGGCGAGAGGACCACATCACCCATGTTGTGCAAGCCATGACGTACAAGGTCGGCGAGACCGTCGTCTACCCCCACCACGGGGCAGCGCTCATCGAAGCGATCGAGACCCGCACCATCAAGGGCGAGGAGAAGATCTACTACGTGCTGCACGTCGCGCAGGGCGACCTCACCGTGCGAGTACCGGCTGACAACGCCGACATCGTCGGGGTGCGCGACGTCGTCGGTCAGGCCGGCCTCGACAAGGTGTTCGAGGTACTGCGCGCCCCAGCTGTCGAGGAGCCGACCAACTGGTCGCGGCGGTACAAAGCCAACCTCGAGAAGCTCGCGTCTGGCGACATTAACAAGGTCGGCGAGGTGGTCCGGGACCTGTGGCGGCGGGACCGTGAGCGTGGCCTGTCGGCCGGCGAGAAGCGGATGCTGAGCAAAGCCCGGCAGATCCTGGTGAGTGAGTTGGCGCTTGCCGAGGGCACCAACGAGGACAAGGCAGAGGCGATCCTCGACGAGGTACTGGCCTCCTAGATGGGCGGGCGTCCGGCGGGGACGGCCTCGACCGTACCGGCCGGGTCCTCCGCTCGGCGTTCGCGGTCCCGGCCGCCGACGGTGGTGCTCGAGGTCCTTCGGCTGCTTGTCATCGTCTTCTTCGCCGGCGCGGGCTACGAGGTCGGCTCCGGCATCGGGCCGGAGCGGCAAGTGCTCGGGGTGTTGAACGGGACCGCCGTCGGCCTTATTTTGGGCGTCGGCCTGGGCTACGTGCTTGGCGGTGTCCTCGGGCGGACCACCGCAACCTCGGCCGAGGGTGTGCGGTCGCGGCTGCAGGAGACCTCGGTCGACCAGCTCGTGGCCGGCGCGGTCGGCACGGTCGGCGGAGTGCTACTCGGTGCCGGGGTGGCGTGGCCGGTCTTTCTACTGCGGCAGTCCTTCCTGGCCTTTCCACTGTTCGGCTTCGTCGTGGTCGCCCTTGGCTACGTCGGCTTCCTCGTCGGGGTCAGCAAGCGCGACGGGGTGCTCGCGATCTTCGGCGAGCGGGCCGGCCTGGCGCCTCGGTCGGCGGCCGCCTCGGCGCTGCCCCGGGTCGTTGACACCTCGGTTGCGATCGACGGGCGGATCCTGGATGTCGTGCGGGCCGGTTTCCTGCACGGACAGATGTACCTTCCAGCCCCGGTCCTCGCCGAGCTCCAGGGCCTCGCCGACGCCGGCGATGACACCCGCCGGGCAAAGGGCCGCCGAGGCTTGGAGGTCCTCGAGGCCCTGCAGCGGGAGCCCGCGGTCGACCTGGAGGTGCTCGACCTCGAGGTCCCGGGCGTGGCCGAGGTCGACGCCAAGCTCGTGCGGATCTGCCTTGACCGAGGCGCGGCGCTGCTGACGCTGGACACCAATCTGGCCAAGGCGGCAGCCCTCGCCGGCGTGCACGTGCTCAACATGCACGCGCTGGCACTCGCCCTACGACCGCCGGTCGCCGCCGGCGACGTCGTCCGGGTGCTGCTGCAGAAGCCCGGCAAGGAGACCGGTCAGGCGGTCGGCTACCTCGACGACGGCAGCATGGTCATCGTCGAGCACGCGAGGGACCGCATCGGCGGTGAGGTGGGGGTGCACGTCACGAGCGTGGTCACCACCGCCAACGGTCGGCTCGTGTTCGGCCGCCCGGGCGATGGTTCGGCGGCTGTGCACCCCGGTCCACCCCGGCGTGCCACGACGGCGCCGTCTCCCGCGTCGGTGCCACCCCGCACCCGGTGACCGGGCGTGTCGGCGTCGTCGTCCCCGCCGCCGGGCTCGGGACCCGGCTCGGCCCCGGCGCCCCAAAAGCGCTGCGAGACCTGGCTGGCGAGCCGCTGCTCGTCCACGCCGTCCGCCGGCTGCGCGAGTGCCCGTCGGTCGGCCCCGTCGTGATCGCAGCACCACCGACCGAGGTCGCCGCCGTGTGCGCCTTGCTGACCTCGTACGACGTCCTGGTGGTCGCTGGTGGTCAGGAGCGACAGGATTCGGTGGCCGCTGGGCTTGCCGCGCTGCCCGCCGAGGTCGACCTCGTGCTCGTGCACGACGCGGCGCGGGCGCTGGTGCCGGTCGCCGTCGTCGAGGCCGTCGTAGCGGCCCTGCGGGCCGGCGCGGAGGCGGTAATCCCGGTGCTGCCAGTGCCCGATACGGTCAAGCAGGTTGATGACCTCGATCGGGTGGTGGCCAGCCTGGACCGTCGTGAGCTGCGGCTGGCGCAGACGCCGCAGGGGTTCCGGCGGGCCGTCCTGGTGGCCGCTCATGCAGCCGCACCGACGTC
>JAYUMN010000372.1:0-2054 GCA_043762595.1 Frankiales bacterium | reverse complement strand
ACCGGGTCCGGTGGGATGCCGACGGAGCGGCAGAAGTCGTTGCCTCGACCGCCCGGGAGAGCCCCCATCAGCGCGTCGAGCGAGGCGGCGGCCCCCGCGACCCGGCCAACGATGCCGTCACCGCCGAAGGCCACCGGCAGCCGTTCGTCGCTGACTGCGGCCGCGACGAGCTCGTCGGCGTGCTCGAGGGAGCGGGTCGGTGTGACGAGGACGTCGTGGGCGGCGAGCGCACCCTGCACTGCGGCCAATGCCCGGATGGCCCGCCCACGGCCGGCCGCGGGGTTGACGATCAGCTGCAGGCGCACAGTCCCTCCTCGATCGGCTGCGATCGTTGCATCTGGAAGGGCTCCGGTGGGGCGCCGTCAGCGCTGCAGGGGCGGGACGCGGAGCCCGAGGAACGGCACCCGCTCCAAGATGGCGGTGCCGGCCCGGAAGACCGCGACCGCGTCGCGAGTCAGCAGCCACATCCACCGATCGTCGTCCTGCCGGCGGGCCAGGAAAGCGACCCTCTTAGCCGGACCGCAGGCGAGGATCGCCCACTCGTTGGCCAGCGCGTCATCGACCCGCAGTGGCACCGTCAGTAGGCGCGACCGGTCGGCTGGCACGTCCCGCGGCATGTCCGGGCCCAGGATGACCACGACCGCGCCGGCCGCCACCAGCAGCGACATGCTCCGGCGTAGGTCGGACGGCACCGGACCGGCGGTGGGCAGGATCACCAGGGCCATCGACGTCCCCGACACGAGCGCTGAGGTCTCGACGTTGCGAAACCGCGCGGCGAGCACCTGCTGGCTGCTGGCCGCCTGGACGTCTGCGGGCAGCGCCGCGGCGGCGCGGCCGTAGACCGAGGACGTCGGTGCGGGGGCGCGCTTGGCGGCCTGCGGGGCCTTCAGGGCCAGGACGGACGCGCGGAGCCGCCCGACGTGCTCGTCGAGGAGATCGTCCATGCTGGACCCATCGGCGGATCGGGCCGCCGGCTTGATCTCCTACCGTGATGTGGTGAGCGATCTCGTCCCGCCCGGCTGGCCCTTGGAGGTGTTGCCCCCGCAGGCTCCCGAGTGGGAGCGCAGCGCCGTCGCGTGGCTATTCGACCTGTGCCCGCCGGACTACCGCGCGCACGAGGTCCTGCGACGGCACCCGGTGGTGCTGGCCCGGTTCGCCGCCGGTCATGTCACGGCGGCGGTCGCGGCCGCCCGCGAGGGGCTGCGGACGCTGCGGGCCGACCTCAAGGGGGTGGTGCCGCCGGACGTGGTGGAGGCGGCCATCGGCGCCTATGACCGGGAAGGGCGCCGGCTCGTGCAGACCGGCCGTCAGGTGGCCCTCGTCGAGTCCGCCCTGCGTGGCGAGCGTCACGTCCCGCGGCTCTAGCCGAGCCGCAGCGCCCCGGCGTACGAACGGCTGTTTGGCGTGGTCCGGACTACGCTTGAGCACGACAACCGAGTCTGAGGAGCGTGTGTGAGCCTGCTGGAGACCATCAATGGTCCGGCTGACCTCAAGCGGCTTGCACCCGGCGAACTGCCCCTGCTGGCCGCCGAGATCCGCGACCTGATGATCGAGAAGGTGTCGCGCACCGGTGGCCATCTGGGCCCGTCGCTCGGGGTCGTCGAGATCACTCTCGCCATCCACCGCGTCTTCGACTCACCCCGCGACAAGGTGCTGTGGGACACCGGTCACCAGGCCTACGTCCACAAGATCGTCACCGGCCGGCAGGGCGGGTTCGACACGCTCCGCAAACGCGGCGGGCTCTCGGGTTACCCGAGCCGCGGCGAGTCCGAGCACGACGTCATCGAGAACTCACACGCCTCGACCGCCCTGTCCTATGCCGATGGCATGAGCCGGGCGTACGCCCTGCGGGGTGAGAAGCGATCCGTCGTTGCGGTGGTCGGTGACGGCGCCCTGACCGGCGGCATGTGTTGGGAGGCGCTCAACAACATCGCCGCCTCGCACCGCCCGGTCGTCGTCGTCGTCAATGACAACGGCCGCTCCTACTCACCGACGATCGGTGGCCTGGCCGAGCATCTTGCGTCGCTGCGGATGACCCCGCAGTACGAGCAGAC
>JAYUMN010000371.1:0-3670 GCA_043762595.1 Frankiales bacterium | reverse complement strand
GTGCGCCGCGAGCTGCTGGGTCGGCGAGGGCTTCCAGACCACCGTGTTGCCCATCAGGGCCGGCGCGATCGGCAGGTTGGCCGCGATGGCGGTGAAGTTGAACGGCGTGATGGCCAGCACGAACCCCTCGAGCGGGCGGTGGTCCATCCGGTTCCACACCCCGGGGCTGCTGACCGGCTGCTCGGCGAGCACCCTTGCGCCGAACGCGACATTCCAGCGCAGGAAGTCGATCAGCTCGCAGGCGCTGTCGATCTCGGCCTGGTGGACGGTCTTGCTCTGCCCCAGCATGGTCGCGGCGTTGAGGGTGTCTCGCCACGGGCCGGCGAGCAGCTCCGCTGCCCGCAGCAGGACGGCCGCCCGGTCGTCGTAGGACGTCCTGCGCCAGGCCGGTGCGGCGGCGAGCGCGGCCGCGACCGCTCCGTCCCAGTCCGCGGCGCTCGCCTCATGGGTGGTGCCGAGCAGCGCGGCGTGCCGGTGCGGCTGCACGACCTCGATGGCGTCGCCGCCGCCGGGCCGGGTGGCGCCGGCGATGGTCAGGGTGAGGTCGACCGGTTCGGCGGCCAGCTCCTTGAGCCGGGCTTCGAGCGAGGCGCGCTCGGGGCTGCCGGGGGGGTACTGGCGGATCGGCTCGTTGACCGGTGCGGGGACCACGGTGGTGGCGTCGAGCACGGGAATCTCCCTTGGTGGGGGTGAACCCTCATGCTGTCACCGTGAGTCCCTCCCGGCGGCTGCTGTTCACCGCCGTGACCCTCGTCGTGGTCATCGTGCTGCTGTTCGCGGTGCTGGGGCGGCTGACCCGGACCACCCGGCCGGCGGCGCCGGCGGTCGACCAGGGCCGCCCCGGCCCGGTGCTGCTGGTGCCCGGCTACGGCGGCGGCACCGGCGCACTCGAGGTCCTGGCCGAACGGCTCCGCGCAGCCGGTCGGGAGGCCATCGTGGTGCCGCTGCCCGGCGACGGGACCGGTGACCTGCGGCTGGCCGCCAAGGCGCTGGCCGTCGCGGCGGATGCGGCGATCGCCGCCGGGGCGGTGTCGGTCGACGTCGTCGGGTATAGCGCCGGCGGGGTGACCGCTCGGCTGTGGGCCGCCGGCGGGGGCGCCCGGCAAGCCCGCCGGATCGTCACGCTGGGCTCGCCGCACCATGGCACGAAGGTCGCGGCCCTCGCCGCGACACTCGCCCCCGGCGCCTGCCCCGAGGCCTGTCGGCAGCTCGTCCCGGGCAGCAGCCTGCTCGACGGCCTGGCCGAGGCACCCGACGGGCCGGCCTGGCTGTCACTGTGGACTACCGGGGATGAGACGGTCACCCCGCCGACCTCAGCCCGGCTCGACGGGGCCACCGATCTGGCGCTGCAGGACCTGTGCCCCGCCGCCCAGGTAAGCCACTCGGACCTGCCGCGGGCGCCCGCGGTCGAGGGCGTCGTGCTCGCCGCACTGGCCGGCCCGCGGCTCGTCGTACCGGCTCGGTGTCCTAGCTCGTGATGTCCTTGGTGGCGAAGTTGGCCCACGCGGCGCCGAGCAGCAGCACGATGTAGGCGCCCTGCAGGAGCGTCCCGCGCAGCACGTCGCGGTAGTGCACGGGGTCGCGGAACAGGTCGAC
This sequence comes from Frankiales bacterium, assembly GCA_043762595.1. Classification (GTDB taxonomy): domain Bacteria; phylum Actinomycetota; class Actinomycetes; order Mycobacteriales; family SCTD01; genus JAYSQK01. The sequence goes on along the minus strand of JAYUMN010000371.1, from coordinate 2,074 downwards.
GAAGGCCAACCAGTAGCGGGTCGGCAGGTAGGGCTGCACCGATGCGCTGGCGTCGAGCCCCACCAGCACGGCCGAGGTCACGAGCACCGCGATCGCACCGAGGCTCGCGGCCAGTGGGGAGTCGGTCACGGTCGACAGGAACAGCGCGACCGCCGCGACACCCAGCATCGACCAGCCGACGTAGAGCACAGCCAGCACCGTGCGCAGGGCTGCGTCGCCGGTCGACAGCGTCGTACCGGAGGTCGAGGGCAACGGCGCCGAGCCGAACAGCTGGGTGCCGACGACGTACGCCGTGGCAGCGACGGCCACGACGGACAGCAGGGTGAACGCCATCACCGAGACGAGCTTGGCAAGCAGCAGGCGGACCCGACCGACGGGCCGGATCAGCAGGTAGCGCAGGGTGCCGGCCTGGGCCTCGCCGGCGATCGCGTCGCCGGCGACAAGGCAGACCGCGACCGGCAGGAACAGCGGCAGCACGATCGCGAGGGCCGCGGCCGGGAACAGCGCGCCGTTGGCGAGCACCGCCGACAGGAAGGCCGGGCCGGTGCCGGGCCGGGGGGCGACACCGCTGGTCTTGACGAACACCGCCACGATGGTGGGCAGCACGCACAGCAGGGCCAGCATCACCCAGGTGCGCGGGCGCCGCAGCAGCCGGCTGAGCTCGACGGCAATCATCGCGCCCCGATCCGGTCCGAGCCGCTGGAGGTCAGCTCGAGCACGACGTCCTCCAGGGTGCGCCGCTCGGGCGCCAGGCCCTCGACCCGCACCCCCGCCTCGACGAGCCGGGCATTGAGCTTCGCCGGATCGTCGGTCCGGACCAGCAGATGATCATTGTGCGGTTCCTCGTCGAGCACGAGCGCCCTGGCCAGCTCCAAGTCGGGGGTGTGGATGGCCGTGCGTCCGGTCGGGGCGCACAGCACGGCCAGGTCGTCCTGGGCGACCAACCGGCCCCGGTCGAGCACCCCGACCCGGTCGCAGAGCGCCTCGATCTCGCTGAGCAGGTGGCTCGACAGGAACACCGTCGTGCCGCCCCGGTTGAGTTCGAGCAGCAGCTCGCGGACCTCGTGGATGCCCTGCGGGTCGAGGCCGTTGGTGGGTTCGTCCAGCACCAGCAGCTGGGGGCGGCGAAGCAGCGCGCCGGCGAGTCCCAGCCGCTGGCGCATCCCGAGGCTGTAGGCCTTCACCGGCCGGTCGTCGACACCGACCAGCCCGACCTGTTCGAGGGCCTGCTCGACCCGCCCCTTCCGGGTCCGCCGGCCGCCCCCCGGCCCGGCGGCGTCGAGCAGCGCGAGGTTGGCCCGGCCGGACAGATGGCCGACCGCGGCGGGCCCTTCGACCATCGCGCCGACCTGCGGCAGCACCTCGCGCACCTTGGTCGTGCCCATCAGCTCGACCCGGCCGGAGGTCGGCAACACCAACCCAAGCAGCATCCGCACGGTGGTGGTCTTGCCCGAGCCGTTCGGGCCGAGGAAGCCGTAGCGGTCACCCTCGCGCACCTCGAGGTCGACCCCGTCGACGGCGGTGACCCGACCGAACCGCTTCACCAGCGCCGAGGTCTGGATCACGCACCCTCCCGGCGCGGCGGCGGCTGTCGCCGCAGCTGCAGCGCGGCCAGGTCGAGCACACCGCCGGGCACGGTGCCGGCCAGCAGGTAGGTCCGCCGGCCCTCCCTGACTACAAGGGCGTTGACAAGCGGGGTGCTGACGACGCCCGCCGACGAGGCCAGGGCCTTGCTCACGTCGCGCGCGACGTTGCGCGGCAGCGGCACCAGGGCGAAGGCGCCGAGTCCCTCGCCGTACGTCGCGACGCCGCCACCCAGGCCCCGCACCGCATCTGTGCGGGGCAGCCCGGCCAGCGACGCGGGCAGCTGATAGGGCGAGAAGCGGTCGACCAGCGCGGCCAGGTCCGGCGCGTCCTGGGTGACCGCGGCCACCCCTTGCGGCGGCGCAAAGCGCGTCCGCGCCGCCACAGGCCGGGCCAGATCGACATCCAGCAGGACCGAGGTCAAGGCCAGCCGGCCACCGGCCCGGACCTCGACCCGCAGCGGCAGCCCGGTGCGGGGATCCGCCCAGAG
>JAYUMN010000370.1:0-3700 GCA_043762595.1 Frankiales bacterium | reverse complement strand
GGATCGGCTGCCAGGCGCTCTCGTCGATCGCGTCGATGGCGGCCCGGATCCTGTTGTCCTGCCGCACGGTCACGCTGAATCGGACGTCGAACTTCACCGCGGTGTGAAGCACGGCCTTGCTGTAGAACGCGCTGTCGGCCCGGACCGTCAGTTGCCCGGTCGCACCGGCGTTTCGCACCCGACTGACGGTCTCGGTCAGGAACGACTTCACCCCGCGAGCCGACCCAGCCGATCCGCCACGCAGCCGGCTGAACAGCACCATCCCGGTCTGGGCGCAGGTCGCGAACTGCGGGTGATACCCGCGGACTTTGGTGTAGCCGAACGCGGCGCCCTGCTTGCCGCGGCCGTAGACACCCACGATCGAGGAGTCCAAATCGAACGTGAGCGGAGCGGTCAGGTCCGCCGGGCCAGCGCCGGCGGCCCACAACCGGGCCAGCAGCTCGCGGCTGATCGCGTCGTGCTGCCGGACGTTGGACCACTTGTGCGCCCGCAGCCACGTCCCGATCGTGGACGGGGCGCGCGTGTCGTCGAACAACGAGCTCGCCGCTCCGGCCCGGAGCATCGCGGTGTCGTCGATGCTGTCCCCACCAGCGAGCATGGACCCGATGACCGTCAGGGCCCTGCTGCCGCTGCTCACGCCGTGCTTGTGCAACTGCAGCCGCTCGTCGAACAGCTCCGGAAGGCCGATCCGCTGCGCCAACATCGCGGCTGGGAGCAGCCCAGCGTTCGGCATCAAATTTGTCTCGGTGAAGCTCACCGAGACCCGGCTCAAGTCATGAGATGACTCGCACCCGTCAGATGCCCTTTCGTGCCGTTGCAGATTGTTCCGTCGCAAGACCAATCCTCAACGATGAAAGGGCATCTGCACGTCTACGGCACGCCGCTACGCTCACGACACGGTGGATCCCTGGGCTAAGGAGCCAATCACCCTTCCGTCGCTGCATTCTTGGGAGTGGCCATGTGTCCGCCCGGCGCCGGCCTGTACAGCGAACGAAGCCCCGGCCATCAGCGCACCTGTTCGGTGCCGTCCAGTTGTTGTGCCCAGGCAATCCGAAGTGCGGCACCCCTTCGGCTCAGCACGAGCCGGTACCAATGCGCCCGTCGCCACAGCCGCGGCCGACGGCTGGCGCCAAGATCGGGAACTGCGATTGGGACGCTTCTGTGACCTGTTTTCGGGGATGCCGTGCCTAAAGTGCGAAGATGCGAATCTCCCCGATTGTCCTGCCGGTCGCAGTGCTGGCCCTACTTACCGCCTGTGGGGGCGGTAGCAGCTCATCGACTACCGGCTCGGGCCCGGCCCCCACGACCGGCGCGTTGCCGGCTTCCCCCGCGACCGCGAGCTCTGCGCCGCCGGCCGGCGGGTCCGCAACGACCGCAGGGTCTGTGCTGACCGGCACCGTTGGGAAAGGTGATGCTTTCGTCATCGCTCTCGTGGACAGCACCGGTGCCAGGGTGAAAACGCTCAAGGCCGGCACATACCAGGTGAAGGTAAAGGACCTGTCGAAGATCCATGACTTCCATCTCGTCGGACCCGGGGTCGACAAGGCCACCGGCATCCCAGACGTCGTCGACGTCACCTGGTCGGTTAACTTGACGGCGGGTTCATACACCTACAAGTGCGACCCTCACGCCGCGCATATGTTTGGCACCTTCACCGTCACCTGACCAGAATATAAGCCGCCGGTTGGCGGTAGACGGCTGACCTGGAAGCGTCAACCGTTGAGTCGGGTGCAGCGGGGTCGGCGTGCAACCAACCCAGCGCGACGACGGCTAACAGCCACTCTCCCACCCGCAAACGCTGCGCCGATAATTGAACTTATGTTAGGTAAGCCCTTCCTGTCCCTGATTCTGTAGCAGCTGTCGGGGTGCGATGAGCCCGTCGGGGTGTTCCACCGCTACCTAGACGAGCCCTGCCGCAAGGCCACGTTCGCCAAGGGCGCCAACGGCCGGCTGCGGAGCTCCGTCAAGGTTGGCCTGGCCGTGCTGTTCATCAAACGGCAGGTCCGGTGGTCACCGAAGACGCCAAAGCCAACCCGACGCTGGGCAACGCCGTCGCGTCGCCACTGACCCAGATCAAGGACACCCTCAGCGGCGCGGTGGACAAGCTCAAAAGTGGTGACACCAGCGGCATCGAAGGCTTCAACAGCGTGATCAGCACCGTCCAGGGCTCCGCAGCCAAGCGCGGCATCGCCGTGCCGGACAGCCCAAACGCCTTCCCCGGCCCCGGCGGGTGAGCATGAAGAGCCCACGCACCGGCTGGTGCCCGCCGTTCAGCCCAGTGCCAGGGCGGACACGACGTCTGTCCGGGTCGGCGCCGCGGCCTGCCTGGGTCTCATGCCGACCGCGCAGACCGCGGCGGGTATGCACCCGACGACCAGTGCCCAGCGCAGGCGGCAGTGATCGGGGGGACGACCCCGCAGCGGCGAGGCGCGGCGGGGGGCGTCTCTGCGGTAGTCATGTTCGGCGACCCGATGGAGGATGTCCCGAGTTCCGTAGAACTTCGGTGGCGGCCCGTTGATTGTTAGGCCACGCTGACTAGGTCATCGTGGCAGGTGGGTCCGACAGTTTCGGCGATTTCGCGTTCGAGGGCGGCGCGCAGGCTGGCTAGGTGTAGATGTCCTTTGACGCGACGGAACTGCTTGCCGGCCTCGACCATCCCGGCGGCGCACCAGCGCATCGCCATGTCTCCGTCGCGCCAGCGCTTCACGTTCGCCGACCGCTGCCTACAAACCCCGATCATGGACTCGATGGCGTTGGTCGATCTCAGCGTGCGCGCCAACGTGGGTGGCACGCCGAGTCGCAGCACGGTGAGGGTCTCGGCCAGGCCCTCACGCAGGCTCGCGGCGACCCGCGGGTGGGTCTTGTCCAGCTCGCGGGCCAGGGCCTGGAGCTGCGCCTGGGCGAGCAGCGCACTGTCGGCGTGGTAGGCCGCGCGCATCTTGGTGCCAACCGGCCCACGCAGGTGCTGCGGGAGCTTGTCCTGCACATTGCGGATCTTGTGCAGTTGGCACCGGGCGATGATCGGGTGGTCCAAGACGTCCACGACGGCCTTGCGCAGCGCGCTGCTGCCATCGAGCACGACACCAGGATCGGCCGGGTCACATCCAGGCCGCGGTCACGCAGACCGACGAGCAGATCCGTTGTCGCCGGTCGCGTTCTCGGTCGAGCCCTCCACCAGCGCCAACGGGTGTTTGGTGCCCTGCAGGTCGATCCCGAGCGCCACCACGCAACACGACTCGGCGAAGTGCACCCCGTCGATCATCATCGCCACCAGGTCCAGGTCGGTCAGGTCGGCGCTGAGCAGCTCAGCCAGGGCGGTCTGGGTCTGGGCTACGAACTTCCGTGACACCGCCGACCGGCTGGTGGCGGTCGCGACCTCGATGACCTGCTGCCCGACTGGCTCCAGGCCGATCGAGTAGCGGCGAGTCGACAGCCCCGCGAGCATTCGCCTCCATCGCCATCTGGCCGAGGATCTCGGTACTGCTGAACAGCTCATAGGCCGGCACCGCAAGCTCGCCGCTGCCGTCCACCGCCCGGACCCGCGGCCGCTCCACCGGAACGCGGCGGCCACCGAGGGTGACCGACCCGCGCTCATGGCCGTGCCGGACCGCGATCCGGTCGCTGTCGTGCTTGCCCTTCACGCCAGCCAGCGCAGTCACGTCGGCTTCGAAGATCGCGCTCATCACCTGCAGCCCAGCGC
>JAYUMN010000369.1:0-4407 GCA_043762595.1 Frankiales bacterium | reverse complement strand
GATGCCGCGCGCCGGGCCAAGGTCGCGGCTGCGCTCCTCGCGCCACTGCCCCGGCGGACCAAGGATGCAGCCCTGTTGGCGATGGCCGACGCGCTGGTCGCCAACTCCGCAACGATCATCCAGGCCAACGCCGAGGACCTCGCCGCCGGCCGCGCGGTCGGCACCACCGAGGCGCTGCTCGACCGGCTGGCGCTCACCAGGCCGCGGGTGACAGCGATGGCCGACGGGCTCCGACACGTCGCGACGCTGCCCGACCCGGTCGGCGAGGTCGTGCGTGGTTCGACGTTGCCCAACGGCCTGGAGCTGCGCCAGATCCGGGTGCCGCTCGGCGTGGTCGGCATCGTCTACGAGGCGCGCCCCAACGTCACCGCCGACGCGACCGGGTTGTGCGTCAAGAGCGGCAATGCCGTGCTGCTGCGGGGAAGCGCCTCGGCCTACCGGTCCAACACGGTGCTGGTGGAGGTGCTGTCGGGCGCCGCCAGCATGCTGCCGGAGCACACCGTGCAACTGGTCCCGGGCACCGACCGCAGCTCGGTCAAGGAGCTGATGCGGGCCCGCGGGCTCGTCGACGTGCTGATCCCGCGAGGTGGCGCGAGCCTCATCCAGGCTGTCGTGGCTGAGTCGCAGGTGCCGGTGATCGAGACCGGCGTCGGCAACTGCACCGTGTACGTCGACGCCGGGGCCGATCTCGACATGGCAGTGGCGATCGTGCTCGACGGCAAGACGACCCGGCCGAGTGTCTGCAACGCCACCGAGACCGTGCTCGTGCACGAGGCGGTGGCCGCGGCGCTCCTGCCCCGGCTGCTCGCCGCGCTCGCCGTCAAGGGCGTCACGGTGCATGGAGACCCAACTGTGCAGGCGATCTCGTGCGACGTGCTGCCGGCGACCGATGACGACTGGGCGGCCGAATACCTCTCGCTCGACCTCGCCGTCGGGGTCGTGCCCTCGCTCGAGGCCGCGACCGAGCACATCCGCCGCTGGGGCAGCGGGCACACCGAGGCGATCGTCACCCGGTCGCAGTCGGCGGCCAGGTCGTTCGTCAGTCGCTTGGACAGCGCGGCGGTGATGGTCAACGCCTCGACCCGGTTCACCGACGGTGCGGAGTTCGGGTTCGGCGCCGAGATCGGCATCTCCACCCAGAAGCTGCACGCCCGCGGCCCGATGGGCCTGACCGAGCTGACCAGCACGACGTACGTCGTGACGGGTGACGGGCACGTCCGGGGCTGACCATCAGGAGCGACGTCGGGCCGGCCGGCCGAGCCACATGCCGGAGCCGACCAACACCGCGGCAACGAGCAACCCCGCGGTGAGCGGCTCGCCGAGCAACAGCACCGCTCCGACGGTGGTGAGCACCGGGATGATGAGTTGCACCGAGCCGGCGGTCGTGCCGGACAGCGAGCGCTGGCAGGCGTACCACGCGACGTAGGCGAAGGCAGTCGTGCCGGCGCCCATGACCGTCGCGAGGGCGATGCCCAACGCGGTCGTGTGCAGACCCGCCGCAACCCCGGCGGCGGCCGGCAGGACGAGGACGGCGGCCAGTACGACGAAGTGGCCGGTCGTAGCGATCCGCGGGTCGACGCAGGTGCGGCCGGCGGCGGTGTAAAGGCCCCAGGCCACTCCGGTCGCAACGAGCAACGCGATGCCCAGCAGCGTCACCGTGCCGACCGAGCCGCTGGCAAGCACGGCGATGCCGGCGAGCGAGACGGCTGCGCCGAGCCCACGACGCCGCGGCACGGGCGACCTTCGGGCCAGGTCGTTGGCGACCAGGGTGAGCAGCACCGAGGCGTAGAAGACGAATGTGCCTGCTGCGGCGCCGATGTGGCGGTAGCCGTAGGAGATGCAGATGGCGTAGACACCGAGCCACAGGGCGGGCCGCAGGTTCGGTCGGCCCACCACCAGCCGTTCTCGCCGGGCCAGGGCCACGGCGACCAACGCGACCGCGCCGGCCAGGAAACGCACGGCCGACAGGAGCCCGGCGTCGAGCAGGTGCTCGGCGGCGACGTAGCGCGTGATCAGGGAGTTGGCGGCGAATGCCACGAGCACGAACGGCACGAGCACGTCGATGCGAGTGGGCTGGGCCTCGGTGGTCTGCGTCACGTCGGCAGCTCAGCGCCGAGCCTGGGCCGCACGCTGGCCCAGGAACAGCGCGAGGCCGGCCGGCCCGGCCAGCCAGGTCAGGACCAAGGCCACCCGGGTGGAGCGCCGCTCGGCCAGGCCCTGCTCCCACACCCAACGACCCACGAACAGGTCGAAGGCGATGTAGTGCGTCCAGCCGGCCAGAAAGCCGATCGGCCGGGACAGCCCCGCACGGACCGTCGCGGGGTCGCGGAAATCGACCCGCTCACCGCCCCAACCGCTCGCCAGCAGCCCGACGTACGTCGTACCGAGGGCGGCGTAGAGCGGGGTGGCCAGGCGGACGAGGCCGACCGTCACGGGCGAACGCGGGAGCAGGATCATCGCCAGCCAGAGCGGCGCCGTGCAGGTGTTGATGACCGCGTACAGCCGCCGGTCACGAGCGGTGAACGCCTCCATCAAGGGCTCGCCTCGCCCTCGTCCGCAACGTGCCCGGTGATCGCTGCGTAGTCCTCGCCGCTGTGCCCGGCAGCAACCGCCCGACGGGCCTGCTCGAGCGAGGCCCGGGTGACGGCCAGGTCATCCCGGGCCGCGTGGACCGCCAGGTCGAGGTCCTTCACCATCAGCTCAACGGAGAAGCTCGCGTCGCTGTAGTGGTTGGCTTCGAGCATCGGGCGCTTCTGGCCGAGTAGCCAGCCGTACGACGCCATGCCCAGCACGTCGAGCAGCAGGGTCCGGTCGAGCCCGAGGTCGCGGCCGAGCCGCAGCGACTCACCGAGCCCGGCTGCCATCACCCCGATGCCCTGATTGACGCACAGCTTGAGCGCACTGCCGGCACCGACCTCGCCGACCAGGCGGACTTTCTCGGGCGCCCCCCACAGGTGCAGCAGCGGCTCGGCTGCGGCGTAGTCGTCTTGGCTCGCGCCGGCAAAGACGCCCAGGGTGCCCGCCGCGGCGGGGGCCAGGGTGCCGGCGACGGGCGCGTCGACGTAGCGCAGGCCGGCGTCCCGACACGCCGCGTCGAATGCCCGGGCGTCGCCAGGCCCGACGGTCGTCGCGTTGATCACGAGGGCGCCAGCTCCGGCCGTCAACACATCGTTGAGCACCTCGCGCACGCTGTCCGGACCGAAGAGCATCAGCACAACTGCGGCGGCCCCATCGACCGCCGCGCGGACCGAGCCGGCCTCCGTCGCGCCGGCGATGAGGAGCTCAGCAGCCCGGCCGGGGGTGCGGTTCCAGACGATGAGCTCGTGACCCGCCGGGGAAAGGTGGGCGGCCATCCGGACACCCATCCGGCCCAGGCCTAGGAAGGCGATGCGCATGCGGGCAGCTTAAAGGGCCCGCTGCCGGTGCCCCGTTACCGTCAACACGCCGGCCAGGGTTGTTGCTGCCACGGCACGGGAGGCGGAGTCTGTCGTCACCTGGAGAGAGCGGACGAACCCGCCCCGTCGCACCGGAGGCTTGACGTGATCCTCGCCGACTACCGGCAGACCTACGACCCGATCGCCAACTCGCTCGCCCTGTCGAGCCTGGTCGCGGTGCTGCCGCTCTTGACGTTGTTCGTCCTGCTCGGCGTGCTTCGGGTCCGCGCCTGGCTGGCCTCGCTGATCGCGCTGGCTGTGGCGCTGGTGGTGGCCGTCGCGGTCTACGGCATGCCGGTCGGCGACGCGCTGAACAGCGGCGTCTGGGGCGCAGCCTTCGGCTTCTTCCCAATCATGTGGATCGTCATCAACGCGATCTGGGTCTACAACCTCACCGTCGAGACGGGCGACTTCGACGTGCTGCGGCGATCGTTTGCCTCGATCAGCGACGACCAGCGGATCCAGGCGATCATCATTGCCTTCTGCTTCGGGGCATTGATGGAGGCGCTCGCCGGCTTCGGCACCCCGGTCGCGATCAGCTCGGTGATGCTGCTGGCGCTGGGGTTCCGGCCGATGAAGGCGGCGACGATCGCCTTGGTCGCCAACACCGCGCCGGTCGCGTTCGGCGCCCTCGCGGTCCCGATCACCACCCTCGCCGGCCCGGCGATCGCCAACCTGCCCGTCCAGACCCTCGGCTCGATGGTCGGGCGACAGACCCCGCTGCTGGCCGTCTTCGTCCCGCTCGCGCTCGTCTACCTCGTCGACGGCCGGCGCGGACTGCGCCAGTGCTGGCCGCCGGCGCTGCTGTGCGGGGTGGTGTTCGCGATTTTCCAGTTCCTGGCCAGCAACTACTGGTCGGTCCCGCTCACCGACATCATCGCGGCGCTCGCCAGCGCTCTCGCACTGCTCGCGTTCACCCGGTTCTGGCACGCCAAAGAGGGCTACGTCGAGCGCGACGATCCCGAGCCGGTAC
>JAYUMN010000368.1:0-5499 GCA_043762595.1 Frankiales bacterium | reverse complement strand
CCGCCAACTCATCACCGTCAACCTCGAGCTCGAGGGGTTCGAGGTGTCGACCGCGGTGGACGGGCAGGACTGCCTCGACATCGTCAAGGAGGTCGATCCGTGCGTCATCACCCTGGACATCATGATGCCCAGGCTGGACGGCTGGGACGCCGCCAGCCGGTTGCGCGCCGACCCCGAGACAGCCGGGATTAAGGTGGTGCTGCTGTCGGCACGCGCCCAGGAGGCCGACCTGCAGCGCGGCAGCCGGATCGGGGTCGATGCCTACCTGACCAAGCCCTTCGACCCGGACGAGCTGATCACGACGGTACGACGGTTGGCGGGCCTGCCCGACCGCTGAGCGTTACTTCCTGGCCGCCGCCGGCGTCGTCCCGGTCTGGCTGGTACCGCTACATGACGCCCCCTTCTCGGGCGTCGTCGGACCGTTGGTAAAGCTGTCCAGGAACTCCTTGACCCTCTTGTCCGCAGCGCTCTCGACAAACAGCTGGCGCCCCCAGGCCTGCACGCTGATGGCGCTCTTCAGGCCGGGATAGGGGCTCATCAGGCGGTAAGGATTGCCAGTCATCTCGCTCTTCAACGTTGCCAGCTGCGAGGCCGGCAGGTTGGGGCGATAGGTCAGCCACGCCGCGCCGTGCTCCATCGAGTGCACCGCGTGCTCGTTGGGGATCTGCTGGCTGTAGACCGCGCAGGTCTCGGGTACCGAGTTGTGGTTACCGCCGACCGGCGGTGCGCTGGCCTGGTCGGGGTAGCTGACGGGGCCGGTCACGTGCGCGGACTTGAGCTTCGCGGTGTCGCTCTTGACGAGTCCGCTGAGCTTGTCGACCTGGGCCAGGGTGCCCTTGGCGCCGGACCCCTGGTTGATGACGGCGAACACGATGACACCGATCAACAGCGCGGCGAGCGCGACGCTGCCGAGCACGAACGCGACCGGGAACGGTTTTTTGACCGGTGCAGCCTTGCGCCCGCGCTGACCACCGGTCCGGCCGGCGGGAGGCCGGCCGGTGCCGGAAGGCTGTGGGGGCTGGGTGCGCTGGGCCATCTCGGTCCGTCCGTCCATGAGCGTCGTGGGGCTGCGTCGGACAGTCCCGAGGGAGATGGTAGGTCGCGGCGCCGCGATAACCTCAACCAATGTCCCCCCTCGACCTGCGCCGCGCGGTCCGTGCGGCCGTCGTGGCCTGCGTCGACAACGACGAACTGGCCGTCGGCGTGCCAGACGACGTGGTCGTCGAGCGGCCCAAGGTCAAAGAGCACGGCGACTACGCGACCAACGTCGCCCTGACGCTTGCCAAGGCGGCCGGCGCCAAGCCACGCGAGGTCGCGGAGCTGGTCGCCGCCCGACTGCGTCTCGCGGACGGGATCGCGAGCGTCGAGGTGGCCGGGCCGGGATTTCTCAACATCCGGCTGTCGCAGGACGCCCTCGGCCAGGTCGCGGTCCAGGTGGTGGCCGCCGGTGCGACGTACGGCCGGAACGACACTGCGGTGGGGCAGCAAGTCAACCTGGAGTTCGTCAGTGCCAACCCGACCGGTCCGCTGCACATCGGCGGCGTGCGCTGGGCGGCTGTCGGTGACGCGCTCGCCCGGCTGCTCGAGGCCAGTGGCGCCAAGGTGACCCGCGAGTACTACTTCAACGACCACGGCGCGCAGATCGACCGATTTGCCCGGTCGCTGCTGGCTGCGGCCAATGGCGAGCCGGTGCCGGAGGACGGCTATGGCGGTGACTACGTCGCCGAGATCGCCCAGCGGGTGCTCGCCAGCGCGCCCGATGCCTTCGCGCAGGCCGACCCGCAGGAGGTGTTTCGGGCCCACGGCGTGCAGCTGATGTTCGACGAGATCAAGGCCTCGCTGCACGCGTTCGGGGTCGACTTCGACGTCTACTTCCACGAAAACCACCTACACGAGACCGGTGCGGTCGACCGGGCCGTTCAGCGGCTCGACGCGGCCGGCCGGATGTATGACAAGGACGGTGCGCGCTGGCTGCGCACCACCGACTTCGGTGACGACAAGGACCGGGTCGTCATCAAAGGTGATGGTGAGCCGGCCTACATCAGCGGCGACCTGGCCTACTACCTGGACAAACGCCAGCGTGGTTTCGACCGGGTGATCATCATGCTGGGCGCCGACCACCACGGCTACGTCGGCCGGATGATGGCCATGTGTGCTGCCTTCGGCGACGTCCCCGGCGTCAACCTGGAGATTCTCATCGGCCAGCTCGTCAACCTGGTGCGGGCCGGTGAGCCGCTCAGGATGAGCAAGCGGGCAGGCACCGTCATCACCCTCGAGGACCTCGTGGACGCGATCGGGGTCGATGCCGCCCGCTACGCCCTGGCCCGTTCCAGCGCGGACAGCCAGCTCGACATCGACCTGGACCTGTGGGCCCGGCGCACAAGCGACAACCCGGTCTTCTACGTGCAGTACGCCGCGACGCGGGCCGCCTCGGTCCTTCGGCACGCCGCCGAGCTTGGCGTCGCCGAGCCCGATCCCGAGTCGGTGGACCTGGCGTTGCTCGGTCACCCGCGCGAAGTCGAGCTGCTGCTTGCCCTTGCGGCGTTCCCACAGGTCGTCGCGACCGCCGCGGAGCTGCGCGAGCCGCACCGGGTCGCCCGCTACCTCGAGGAGCAGGTCGCCAAGGCGGCCCAGAGGTTCTGGGACGAGTGCCAGGTGCTGCCCCGCGGGGACGAGCCGGTCGCGCCGACGACCGCGCCCCGGCTGCTGCTGTGGCGGGCCACCCGGACGGTGCTCGAGAACGGCCTGGCGCTGCTCGGCGTGACCGCCCCGGAGCGGATGTGACCAGCCTGATCACCGACCTGGTGCCGGGGGTGTGGCCCTGCACCGCGGCGCGCGGCGCCGACGGTGCCCTGCAGCTCGGTGGGATCGATGTGCGCGACCTCGCGGCCGACTACGGCACGCCCTTACTGGTGCTCGACGAGGACGACCTGCGGGCCCGCTGCCGCGCCTGGCGGCAGGCCTTCGACGGCTGGCCGGCCGGTGGCGACGTCGTCTACGCCGGCAAGGCCTTCCTGTCCAAGGCCGTTGTGCGGATCATCGCCGAGCAGGGTCTGGGACTGGACGTCTGCACCGGCGGTGAACTCGCCGTGGCGCTGGCGGCCGGCTTCCCGCCGGACCGACTGTGGTTCCACGGCAACAACAAGTCGGTCACCGAGCTCGAGCGGGGCGTCGCGGCCGGCGTCGGAACGGTCGTGCTCGACTCCTTTGAAGAGATCGTCCGGCTCGCAGCGGTCGCCGGGCGGGCCGGGGTGCGACAGCGGGTCTACATCCGGGTCACGCCGGGCGTCGAGGCACACACCCACGAATACGTCCAGACCGGCCAGGAGGACCAGAAGTTCGGCTTTTCCCTCGCCAGCGGTGCGGCCGCCGAGGCCATCCGCCGGGTACTGGGGCTGCCGACCCTTGAGTTGACCGGGATCCACTGCCACATCGGCAGCCACATCTTCGACACCCATGGCTTTTCCCTCGCCGCGCACCGGATGGTCGGGCTGCTGGCGGCGGTCCGCGACGAGCACGGCATCGAGCTGCCCGAGCTCGATCTCGGCGGCGGACACGGCATCGCCTACACCGCAGCCGACGACCCGATGAGCACTGCCGACCACGCGGCGGGGCTCCGGGCGATTGTCGAGAAAGAGTGCGGCGCAGCTGGTCTCGCGGTCCCACGGGTTGTCGTCGAGCCGGGGCGCGCGGTGGTCGGCCCGACGACTGTCACCCTTTACGAGGTCGGCACGGTCAAGGAGCTGCCCGGCCTGCGCACCTACGTCAGCGTCGACGGCGGCATGAGCGACAACATCCGAACCGCGCTCTACGACGCCCGCTACACCGCGGTGCTGGCCAGCCGCACGAGCAGCGCCGAGCCGCGCAACGTCACGCTGTGCGGTAAGCATTGCGAGAGCGGCGATATTCTCGTCCACGACGTGCCGCTGCCCGGCGACTTGGTCCCCGGTGACCTCGTCGCGGTGCCGGCCAGCGGTGCCTACCACCGTTCGATGGCCAGCAACTACAACCACGTGCCGCGGCCGCCGGTCGTCGCCGTCAGGGACGGGGTGGCCAGGGTGTTCGTGCGCCGCGAGACCGAGGACGACCTGCTCGCCCTGGACGTCGGATGACGCCGGTGCTGCAGCGCCTGTTCCTGCTCGCCGCCGCCGGCGTGCTGCTCGCTCTCGGCCTGGTTGCCGCCGCCTTCGGCCTCGTCGCGGTCACGGTGTACGCCGGGGCGGTGGCAGCCCTGGTCGGCTTCGGCCTGCGCCGGGCCCGTGCGGTGGTGGGCGCTCGTCAGCGGGCCGGGCGACCGGCCGGGCGCACCTGCAGGTGCTGCACCAGTACCGTCCACGATCCCGTCCAGGTCATCTGATGGCCGCCCCGCTGCGGGTTGCCCTGCTGGGTTGCGGGACGGTCGGCGCCGAGGTGGTCCGGCTGTTGTCGAGCAACGCAGGCGATCTGGCCGCCCGGGTCGGCGCGCCGCTTGAGCTCGCGGGCATCGCAGTACGCCGGCTCGGCAAGGCCCGCGACCTACCGGTCGACAATGCGTTGTTCACCACCGACGCGGCGGGTCTGGTGGCGCGGGCGGATATCGACCTGGTCGTCGAGGTGGTCGGCGGCATCGAACCAGCCAGGTCCTGGATCCTGTCGGCGTTGCGCGCCGGCAAGGGGGTCGTGACCGCCAACAAGGCACTGCTGGCCGAGGACGGCGCCACGCTGTACGCCGCGGCCGAGCGGGGCGGCGCGGATCTCTATTACGAGGCCAGTGTCGCAGGGGCGATTCCGATCCTGCGACCGCTGCGCGAGTCGATTGCCGGCGACAACGTCCGCCGGGTGATGGGGATCGTCAATGGCACCACCAACTACATCTTGACCCGGATGGACGAGGTCGGCATGGGCTTCGGCGAGGCCCTGGACGAGGCAACCGCGCTGGGATACGCCGAGGCGGATCCGACCGCCGACATCGAGGGGTTCGATGCGGCCGCCAAGGCGGCGATCCTCGCCGGCCTCGCGTTCCACACCCGGGTCGCCGCCGCCGACGTGCACCGCGAGGGCATCAGCGAGGTGACCGCCGCCGATATCGCGAGCGCCAAGGCGATGGGGTGCGTCGTGAAGCTGCTGGCCATCGCCGAGCGCGACGGCGCCGGCGTCGGTGTGCGGGTGCACCCCGCGATGATCCCGCGCAGCCATCCGCTGGCCAGCGTGCGCGAGGCCTACAACGCCGTGTTCGTCGAGGCCGACTCGGCCGGTCAGCTGATGTTCTACGGCCGCGGCGCTGGCGGCTCGCCGACCGCCAGCGCGGTCCTGGGTGACCTGGTCGCGGTCGCCCGCAACACCCTGTCCGGTGCCCGCGGCGCGGGGGAGTCGGCCTACGCCGACCTGCGGGTCAGGGCGATGGGCGAGGTGGTCACCCGGTACCACATCAGCCTCGACGTGGCCGACAAGGCGGGCGTGCTCGCTGCGGTCGCCAACACCTTCTCGACCCACGACGTGTCGATCCGTACCGTTCGCCAG
>JAYUMN010000367.1:0-2376 GCA_043762595.1 Frankiales bacterium | reverse complement strand
GGTGTCGGCGCGCACCCGCGCCTGCAACGTGGACCGGCTGGCCGAGGCGCGGTAGACCAGTGCGCTGAGCGTGCCTTGGCCGACCCCGGCCAGCTCAGCGATGCGCTGCACGCTCAAGCCATCGGCCCGCAGCGCCCGCACATGCGCCCGGGCCGAGTCGGCGTCGACCAGACCAGGCCAGGTGCCGTGGGCGATCGCGGTGCTACGCCGACGGGCCTGGGCGGTGTTGGCTGCTGTGCACGGGGCGCAGCGGCACTGGTCCAGGACGTCGGCGGCGCGGGTGCCGTGCTCGTGCGAGATCTGGACGTGCAAACAGCACCGCGACAGTGTTTCCGGCGCCGCGTCTTCGTTTGTGCGTCACCGTGGCTGCACCCTGCCGCCCGCGGCGGTGCCCCGTCGCTTTGCTGGTTCGCGTTGAGGTAGCTGACGCCCACGTGAAGGACGAAGTCGCCGTAGTCGACCGAGACCGCTCGCTCGCTGCTGAGTTGATGCGTGCTGTGACATCCGGGAGTCGCGGGCGCGCTACGCGAAGCCTTTGTTGACCGGCCGGGTGACCGGCCGGCGCCGGCAGGGTGGACTGTTGCGGAGGGGCCACAGGCAGCTGCGAGTAGCAGTGTCACCGTGCCGGCCGCGGATCCCGTAGCACTCATGCAGGTAGGACGCGGGTCACGCCGATCTGGTTCAAGCCAGCTGGAAGCGCGGCTGGTGGGCTGGGACTGCTGACGATCGCATCTTCCCGCGACCAGTCGCCAATGCTGACCCGAACGCCACTGCTGGCTGACGTGCTGGCCGCAGTTGAACGTCGTCCCATGGCCTGCCGGCGTGACCGTTCACACAGACGATGTCATTTCGGCGGTGTTGGCGTGGCGCCCGGGTTGTTGTAGTAATTGCGCCAGATCAACCGGTGGACGGGAACCCACCTCGGGATCGACCGCAGGCCTGGGATGAACGGGACACAGACCAGCCCGATGCTGAGCAGGGCCATCAGGCTCATGACAAGCGCGTCGGCGTTGCCCGAGGTCGTGAACGGCGGGACCTGGTACCAGAAGGTGTACAGCCACAGCCAGGACTGACCGGGGTAGTTCCCGGTCTCGTTCATCATCCCCCACTGTTTACCGGCCAGGTGCTGCTGGTTGCCTTTGTCGGCGAGGTAGGTGCCGTCGGCGATGAACAGCAGCGGCTTGGTGTAGTCGGTCTGGAAGAACGCGCCTTGCAGTAGTAGCGCCCCGTCCAGGCCACCGGCCTTTGCTAGGGCCAGCAGGCGGTTCAGCATGAGCGGGACCGGCCCGTAGTTGCCTGCGGCGACCTTAGCCGGGTTGTTGTCGGGGGCTTTTTGCAGCGCGGTGTCGTAGGCGCCGGACCAGGCTGCTTGCCGATCGGCTGCGGCCGCGGTCCAAGTCTGCAGAGCCGTTGTGAGGGCGCTGTCGCCGGGCACACTAGCCAGCGGTCGCAGGATGAAGTCGGTTGCGGTGTTGACGGGCTGGGTGACCCCAGCGATGTGCTGGAGCGCAACAGGACCGATCTTCTGCCCGGTACCGGGAGTGTGGTTGTACGGAGCGCCGTACTTAGCGCTGGCGCTGGTGCCGTCAAGTTCGGTCGCAGCCGTCGCGACGAAGTCAGCGGGCGCCGATGTGCTCCAGGACGTCAACGTCACCTGCGGCTCGTCCGGTGAGGAGAACAGCGCCGCCAGCGCAGCGGTCAGCAAGCCCACCACAATCAGCGCGACGACGAACTCCTTCAGCAGGTCGTACTCGCGGTTACGACCGGCCCAGGACCCGTCGGTCGGGCGCGCCGCGCGCTCAGCGAGCCGCACCGCCGGTCGCGGTGCTCGGGGGGAGTGCTGTCGCGGCAGCGTCGGGACCGCGGTCATACCCGCACCTCGACGGGCTCGGTGGGCAGGTCGATCGGGTGGACCTGGAACGGCGGCACCACGCCGCGCCGGCGGACCTGCAGCACATGCACGACAACGACCGCCCCGACGATCAGCGGGAGCAAGAAGATGTGCCACATCAGCATCTGACCGAAGTTCAGCACATTGAAGCGGGACCCGACCCCGACCGAGTTCAGACCGTCCTTGGCCTGCGTGGCGATGAACTGGGAGTCGAAGTTGGACTGCACCAGATAGCCGGTGAAGGCTGTCCCGACCGAACCGAAGAAACATACCGCGCCGGTCACCCACGTCATCGCGCGTTTGCCGCGCCACGCCGCCATCCAGAACTTCCCCCACAGGTGGATGACCATGAAGGCCATGAACAGCTCCACACTCCACAGATGCAGGCTGTTGACGTAGTGCCCGGTGCTTGACCGGTGCCACCACTGCGGGCCCTGCACCGCCAACAGGCTGCCGGTGACGAGCACGACCAGAAACGCCGCGAT
>JAYUMN010000366.1:0-3537 GCA_043762595.1 Frankiales bacterium | reverse complement strand
GACGATTTGCCGGCCCCGAACGGCTACCTCGACGTCGGTGCCGGCCACGGGACGTTCACTGCGGGCATCATCGCCCAAGTCGCCCCCGATGCCGAGCTGCGGATCTACCGCGCGATGGACAGCGACGGGATCGGTAGCGAAGCTGCGGTGGCGTGCGCCATGGTCCGTGCCGTCGAGGCGGGTGCAACGATCATCAATCTGTCGCTCGGGGTCGAGACAGTTGACGGCCAGCCACTTGTCGCCATTGAGGTGGCCCTCGACCTGATCGAGGAGCTGGACCCGGAGGTGCTCGTGTTCGCTGCGGCCGGCAACGACGGCTCGACCCGGCCGTGCTGGCCGGCTGCGTCCAAGCGCGTCGTGGCCGTCGGTGCGCTCGCCGCTGATCTGACCCCGGCGCCGTGGTCCAACCGGGGCTTCTGGGTCGACTGCTCGGCGGTGGGCGAGGGCATCATCTCGACGTACGTCAAGGGGGTGGAGTCGCCGGAGTTCGATCCATCACCGGACATCTTCGGCGCCGATGCGTGGGCGGTGTGGAGCGGCACCTCCTTCGTCGCGCCGCAGGTCGCGGCGGCGGTGGCGCGGATCGCCCAGGAGGATGCCTGCACGCCGCGCCGGGCACTCCGCACGCTCTACTCGGGCCGCCGCGTCCTGCCCGACTACGGCCGGGTGGTGCCGATCCTGGCCGGCACCTGAGCGCTCAGGCGGCGCCGAAGGCGTTCCACGCGCACCAGTTGACGAAGCCGCCCGGATCGTCTTGGTCAAGCGTTGCGCGCGCGGAGTACAGCGCGGCTGCCAGCGTCGCGCCGCTACGGACGTGCTCATGCAGCGAGCGCATCAGTGGGACGGTGTCGAGATCCGGCACGACCAGGGTGCTGGCCACCAGACCGGCTGTGCCGCCGGCAAACAACGCGCTGACGAAGCCGAGCATCTCGTTGCCTTCGAAGCCGACCTCGACGCCGGAGTTGCAGGCGGCCAGCACGATGCGGTGCGGTGCGATCCCGCGGGCGGCCAGCTCGTGGACGGTGAGCGCGCCGTCGCACAGCACCAGCGCAGAGAACATCGGGTTATCTGCGCGCAACTGTCCGTGGCAGGCCAAATGCGCCAGCCCAGCGCCATGCAGGACGCCAGTCACCGCCGCCACGGTGCTGTCCGGCGGCAGCAGCACGTGCGCCATGGGGTGCAGCTCGGCTAACGCCACGACCTCCTGCACAGCGCCCGGCAGCCCAGGGCCGGCCAGCAACGCCACCGAGGCGCTCGGCGGCTCGCGGCGAGCCGTGCGCGCCCACAGATCCGCGGACGGCGACACGGTGGTCGACGCGGTGTGCAGTGCCGACCATGGAAGATGGGGCAGTTCGGTGCTCGGTATGACGACCAGCGGGACGTCTGGACCGAGGCCGAGCGGACGGATCACCAGCTCGGTCAGCCGGGCCAGCGACGTCACGGCGCTGACCCGGGCCGCCACGGCGCCGCCGACCGACCGCGGCCTGGTCAGCCGGCGCAGGGCGAACAGCAGCTCCTCCGACTGCTTCCGCACCCCGGCGGTGTCACCGAGGGAAACCAGCCGGGTGCGTCGTGGTTCGACAACGACGGCAGTCAGTCGGCCATCCAGCGAGCCGAACATGACGAGGACCTGGTTGTCGAGTGCCGCCCGCAACTGCGCCGGCCGCAATCGGCCGCCGGTCGTTTGTTCCGACGGCTCGCCGGTCCAGGAGACCCGGCGGATGCGGTGCTCGGCAGCTGCGACCCGGGCCACCAACTCGGCCGGCTCCCGCCCGGTGTCCCGGCGTATCTGTTCGAGTTCGGCTTGGGTCGACCGCAGCGCTGCCATCTCAGCCGTCATCGCGCCGGTGGGGGGAGCATCGACCGTGACCAGCGCAGCCGAGCGGGTGCGGTCCATCCAGTCCAGCACCTGAGCCGGCGACCCGGTCGGCAGGACGGCCCGCAGGCCCAACCGCCCGAGCTCGGCCCCGTGTCCGGACGCGAGCGCGCGCAGCTCCATTGAGGGCAGCGCCGCCCGATGCCGGCCAAGGTCGGCAAGTCCGGCGCGGCTGTGCCGCAGGACGGCTGCGGTGTCGCCGGCCGCCTGCGCGCCGAGCGCGGCCGCGACCCGGCCCCGGAGCCGGACGAGCATCGTCGCCCGATAGGCCAACCGCTCGGCCGCGGCGAGGCTCTGCCGGGCCTCGGCCGTGCGGTAATGGGTCAGCGCCAACCGGCCGGCCGCGAGGTGTCCTTCGACCGCGTCCGAGCACATCCCGAGGCGCTCGAGCGTGTCCGCCGCGTCCTGGACCCGGCGCAGGGCGGACAGCGGCACGGGCCCGCGCAGGGCCAGCGCCTCGACCACCGCGACGTCGGCCCGGGCGACCCAGGCCAGCCGGCCCTGCCGGCGCAGGCCGCGGGCTGCCGCCCGCGCCGCCGCGAGCGCTTCGTCGGCCAGGCCGGCGGCCAGGGCGAGCCGGGCAGTCCGCAGCTCCGCCTCCGCCGCCATCAGCCGGCAGTGATGATGGCTGAGCTCCGCGGCGGCGCGGCCGGCGGCGACCCGGGCCTCGGGCAGCAGACGCAGGTCGATGAGCGCGTCGGAGTACTCCGTGTAGTGCTCAGCGAGCGGCAGGCCAGCCTTCTCGTACAGCAGGCCGGCCTCCTCGAACTGGCGCAGGCTTTCCGCGAGCCGGCCGACCTGCATGGTCACCCAGGCCCGGCTCTGCGCAACGATCGCCACCAGGGTCGGCCCGAGCCCGGTCGCGAGCTCGGCCGCACGGTCGATGTGCATGATCGCGGCTGGCCCGTGGCCAAGCTGTACCTCGACCAGGGCCAGGTTGTTGGTGGCTTTGACCAGCACGTCCAGCGGGCACCCGGGCCGCCCGAGCACGTCGCGGTACAGCCCGGCTGCATCGGTGAGGCGCCCGATGTTCTGGTGCAGGGCGGCCTGCTGCAGGACCACCTCGACGCGACGCTCGGGGCCTACCAGTGGCGTCGCCCGATCCAGGTCGTTCTGCGCGGCGCTGAGCCGTCCCAGCTCGTGGGAGACAGCGGCGCGACTGACGAGGACCTCGCCGAGCCGGCGGCCCAGGTCGTGTGCAGTAGCGAGCCGGACCGCCTCGTCGAGCAGCCGCTTGGCCTTGTCGTTGTCGAGGCGGACGTGCTCGGCCCAGGCCAACGCCCGTAGACCAACGACGAGCGCCTCGTTGGCACCAATCGACCGGGCCCTCGCGACCACGCTTGCCGCCAGAACGCGGTTGGCCTGCGCGTCGACCAGCACACCCTGGTAGGCGGCCTCTGCTTCGCCCAGAAGACCGTCGGCTGCGCAGTCCGTGCTGGTCGTCGGCACCCGCCTCCTGCTACGGCCCGGTGCGTCGAGCATTGCACAGCGCCACACCCGCCCCGTACGCATATGCGGGCCCAATGACGGGTAGTGCCGCGGCGAAATTCGTACGCGCGGCGGCGACGTATCAAACGGCGGGCACGAGACTCCGTACGGCGGGGATGTGTGGGCATTCGTTCAGGGGTTGGCCGGCAGGATCGATGAAGGAGCCGAGGATT
>JAYUMN010000365.1:0-4031 GCA_043762595.1 Frankiales bacterium | reverse complement strand
CGAGTACCGCGCCACCGTCGAGGCGCTGCTGCCGCGGCTCACCGCGGCGAACCACGCCGACGCCGTGGCGCTGGCCGGCCTGCCCGACCTGGTGCGCGGCTACGAGCGGATCAAGCTCGCCAACGTCGAGCACTACCGCAGCGAGCTGGCCGCCGCCTCGAGCCGGCTGGGCCTCGGGACCTAGGCCCGATCCAGGCCGGATCGCGTCGAGTCCCGGCCCGACGTGGTGGCCGTGCGGGCGACCGGCGTAGTCTCGGCCCGGGGACGGCCCCGGGGGCCGTGCATCGCCATCCATCGCCATCCGAGGAGGAGACCGCATGACCGTCTACGACAAGATCTACATCGGGGGCGCGTGGGTGCCGTCGAAGGGCACCGGTGCCATCGACGTCATCGACTCGATCACCGAAGAGGTGATGGCCACGATCCCGGCGGGCAACGCCGCCGACGTGGACGCCGCCGTGCTGGCCGCCCGCGGGGCGTTCGCCAGCTGGTCGGCCACGTCGGCCGAGGAGCGGGCCAAGTACCTGACCCGCATCGGCGAGGCCCTCGCCGGGCGCATGGACGAGCTGGCCACCACCATCAGCCGCGAGACCGGCATGGTGAAGGCGATGTCGAAGGCCGTGCAGGTGGGCCTGCCCATCAACAGCTTCAACCAGGCCGCACAGCTGGCCGAGACGTTCCAGTACGAGGAGCAGGTCGGCACGAGCCTGGTGGTGCGCGAGCCCATCGGCGTCGTGGGCTGCATCACGCCGTGGAACTACCCGCTGCACCAAGTGGTTGCGAAGGTCGCCGCGGCGCTCGCCGCGGGCTGCACTGTCGTGCTCAAGCCGAGCGAGGTCGCGCCGCTGTCGGCGTTCGTGCTTGCCGAGCTGTTCGAGCAGGTTGGGCTGCCGCCGGGCGTGTTCAACCTCGTCACCGGCGTCGGTTCGGTCGTCGGGGAGGCCATTGCGGCCCACCCCGACGTCGACATGGTGTCCTTCACCGGCTCGACCGCGGCCGGCAAGCGGGTCACCGAGGTCGCCGCCGCCACGGTCAAGCGGGTGTCGCTGGAGCTCGGCGGCAAGAGCGCCTTCGTGATCCTCGACGACGCCGACCTCGCTAAGGCCGTCAAGGTCGGCCTGGGCAACGCGTTCATCAACGGTGGCCAGACCTGCACGGCCTGGACCCGGATGCTGGTGCCCGCCGACCGACATGACGAGGTGGTCGCGCTCGTCAAGGCGGCCGCTGAGAAGTACACGGTCGGGGCGCCGGACGCCGAGGGCACCAGGATCGGGCCGATGGCCACCAGCAACCAGCTCAAACGGGTGCGCGGCTACATCGAGCAGGCCCTCGCCGAGGGCGCCGAGCTCGTCACCGGTGGGGCCGAACCGGTCGCCGCGACGGGCTACTACGTCCGGCCGACGGTCTTCGCCAACGTCAAGCCCGGGTCGACCCTGGAGCAGGAGGAGGTCTTCGGACCGGTCCTGGCGGTCGTCCCGTACGCCGATGAGGACGAGGCGGTCAAGATCGCCAACGACACGCCGTACGGGCTGGCGGGCGGGGTGTTCTCCGGTGACCAGGAGCGGGCCCTGCGGATCGCCCGGCGGATGCGGACCGGCATGGTCGATATCAACGGCGGCCGGTTCAACCCGCTGGCCCCGTTCGGCGGCTACAAACAGAGCGGCAACGGCCGCGAGCTCGGCGAGTTCGGTCTCGAGGAGTTCCTCGAGGTGAAGTCTCTGCAGCTCTAGCCGCGCGGGCCGCTCAAGCCGGTACGGACGCTCAGATCACGATCCGCATGACCTGGCCGGTCGCATCGAGCTCCCCACCAAGGACCTCGGCCTGGCCGCGCAACCAGCGGCTGGCGGTCCACGCGCAGACGAGTGCGTCCAGCGCGTCGTCGAGGCCGGCCTGCGCCGGTACGTCCTCCGGCAGCGCGCCGAGGGCGCCCACCAGCAGTTGCATCCTGGCCAGCGCCCCGGCGGCCGACTTCTTCCTGGCCAGGGGCCGGCCCGCGAGGCAGGCGAAAGACACCTCCGGGTGGACCTCGAGCACGTCCCGGCCAGGCTGGGCGCGCAGGCCCGCGTCGACCTCGGCGATCTTCGGGACGATGCCGTAGCACTGGGCCGACAACGACCGGCCGTCGACCGCCTCCGAGCACGCACGGGCCTCGGCGTAGGACCGCGCGCCGAGGACCGCCCGGATGGGAGCGGCGAAGACCGATGAGGCCCTGACATGCGGACGCCTACGGGCCTCGACGTCGCACCGCCGTACGCCGTGCTCAGCCAGCCCGATTGGGATGTCCATCGCCAGCGCGTCGGCCCCGTGGGCAAGCACCTGCTCAGCTGTTGCAAAGATGTGCCAGGAAATGCCGGCGGGTCCAACCTGCGCGCCCACCCAGCCGCCTTTGCAGCCGTCCACACCCAGCACCGAGGTCACCCACGACACCCTGGCAGACTTCCCGAGCATGCGCGTCCACCTCGGGTCCGACCACGCTGGATACGACCTCAAGGAGGCGCTCAAGGCGCGCCTGAGCGAGCTCGGCCACGAGACGGTCGACCACGGGCCGGAGCGGGTCGTACCTACCGACGACTACCCGCCGTACGTCCTGCGGGCCGCCCAGGCGGTCGCGGTCGAAGCTGGAACGCTCGGTGTGGTCATCGGCGGGTCGGGCAACGGCGAGGCGATCGCGGCCAACAAGGTTGCCGGCGTGCGCTGCGCGCTCGCATGGAGCACCGAGACCGCGACGCTTGGGCGGCAGCACAACGACGCGAATGTGGTCAGCGTCGGCGCCCGGATGCATCCGCTGGACGTTGCGGTCGGCTTCGTCGAGACATTTCTGGCGACGGTCTATTCCGGTGACCCGCGGCACAGCCGGCGCATCGACATGATCACCGCCTACGAGGGCACCGGCGAGTTGCCCGAGCGGTAAGCCCGCTGCACCACGACGGTGCGTTCGGCCGCGGCCAGCTGCGCCGCTGTCGGGCGGGACACCTCGCGGGCCCGGAGCGCGCGCGAGGCAGCCACCTTCGAGGCGCCGGCGCCGACCAGACCGACATCCTCGACCTGCGGGTCACGCCGCCGCCCAGCAGACTTCGCCACCCGATCCCCTGTCCCAAGGAGGCACCCCTTGCCTGAGGGGCACACGATCCACCGCCTCGCCCGAGACCACAAGGCGTTGCTCGTTGGCCACGAGGTCGGCGTGGCCAGCCCGCAGGGACGATTCGCGACCGGTGCGGAGCTCCTGACCGGCCGCGTGGTGGAGCGCATCGAGCCTTACGGCAAGCATCTGTTCTACCTGTTCGAGGGCGAGCAGCTGCTGCACATCCACCTCGGGCTGTACGGCAAATTCACCACCGGCTTCGGTGAGCCGCCCGAGCCCAGAGGCGCGCTGCGGCTGCGGCTGACGACCTGCAACACCTGGATCGACCTGCGCGGACCGACCGCATGCGAGGTGTACGCACCGTATGACCGCGACGCGGTGGTCGCTCGGCTGGGCCCGGACCCGCTGCGCACCGACGCCGAGCCCGAGCTGGCTTGGCGCCGCATCAATCGCAGCCGCACGCCGGTCGGCGTGATGCTGATGGACCAGTCGGTGCTCGCCGGCGTGGGAAACGTCTACCGCGCCGAGGTGCTCTACCGCGCCGGCCTGTCACCGTTCACCCCTGGTCACGACGTACGACGGCCCGTGTGGGACGCCCTGTGGGAGGACCTGCGGGTGCTGATGCGGGCCGGTGTGAAGACTGGCCGGATCGTGACGACCGACCGCGACGACCGGGGCCGCCGGTCCGGGCGGGTGACGCGCGAGGACGCCCACTACGTCTACCGGCGGGCCCGACTGCCGTGCCGCCGGTGCGGTGCCGAGGTGCGGACGCAGACGATGGCGGCCCGCAACCTGTTCTGGTGCCCGCACTGCCAGCCCGTTTGACCTGACCCGCTGGCCCGCGTGCCGCCGCTAGTCTGCCGATCATCATGAGCAGGCGACCGCACGTCCCGCGGCTGGCGGCCCTCAGGAGCCTTCGAAACAGCCCGCCCACCGAGTCGCTCGCCCT
>JAYUMN010000364.1:0-4138 GCA_043762595.1 Frankiales bacterium | reverse complement strand
AGCGGCGCGGTCTCCCCCGTCACCCGCGCGATGGCGATCATCACGCCGGTGGTGATGCCCGCTGAGGCGGTCGGCAGCACCACCTTGAGGATCGTCGTGTACTTGGCGATGCCCAGCGCGTAGGACGCCTCGCGGAGCTCGTCCGGGACGAGCTTGATCATCTCCTCGGCCGAGCGGACCACAACGGGCAGCATCAGGACGGTCAGCGAGAGCGCGGCCGCGAAGCCGGAGTAGCCCTGGTGCAGACCGATCACGAGGAACGCGAAGATGAACAGGCCGGCCACGATCGAGGGGATGCCGGTCATCACGTCGATGACGAAGCGGATCGCCGAGGCGAGGGCGCCGCGGCCGTACTCGGTGATGTAGATCGCGACCAGCAGGCCGATCGGGGTGGCGATGACGATCGCGATGGCCACCTGTTGCAGCGTGCCGATGATGGCGTGATATTCGCCGCCGTTGGTGTCGAGTGGGCCGATGCCGGTGAGATTATGAGTGAGGAACTGCAGGTCGAGACGCTTCAAGCCCTTGACGACGGTGTAGCCGAGGACGGCCACGAGCGGGACGAGCGCCGCGAGCAGGCTGAGGTGCACCAGCAGCGACAGCAACCGGTCTGCGGCGAGGCGGCGGCCTTCGAGGGCGAACGACGCGCCGGTCTGGGTGATCGCGAACAGCAGGACCGCGAAGACGACGAAGTCGGCCCGGCCCTGCAGCGGGGTGACCGCGAACAGCAGCAGGCTGACCACCAGCGTGCCGGCGACGAGGCCGAGCAGGATCGGTGGCGTCAGCCGACGGCCGCTGCCGGACAGCAGCGAGGCGCTGACGGTCGGGACGGTGGTGGTCATGCGCCGCCGGTCCGCCGGCCGCCGCGGGCGACGACGTAGCGGGCCAGGCCGTTGACCGCGAAGGTGATGACGAACAGCACCAGCCCGGAGGCAATCAGCGCCTGCTGGCCGAGTGGTTCGGCGGCCTGGTATTGCGCGGCGATGTTCGCGGCGATCGTGTTGCCACCGGTATTGGCGTCCAGGATGTGAAAACTTGTCGTCGGTGCGAGCGACAAGACCAGGGCCACCGCGATCGTCTCGCCGAGGGCCCGGCCCAGGCCGAGCATGAGCGCCCCTGTCACGCCGGAGCGGCTGTAGGGGAGCACGGCGTACCGGATCATCTCGAGCTTGGTTGCGCCGAGAGCGAGGGCGGCCTCCCGGTTGGCCTGTGGCACCTGCAGGAAGATCTCCCGGCTGATGGCCGCGATGATCGGCAGGATCATCAGCGCGAGCACCAGCGAGGCGAGGAGCACGCTGCGGCCGACGACGCCGTTCTTACCGAGGTCGAACAGCGGCAGGAAGCCCAGGTGGTCGCCGAGGAACTGCTGGAAGGCACCGGAGTAGGGCACCAGGAACAGCAGGCCCCACAGGCCGTAGACGACACTCGGCACGGCTGCGAGCAGGTCGACCAGATAGCCGACCGGTTTGGCCAGCCGGCGGGGGGCGTACTCGCTGATGTAGAGCGCGATGCCCAGCGCAATCGGCCCGGCGACCAGCAGGGCGATCACGCTCGACAGCAGGGTTCCGAACGCGAGGGCGGCGATCCCGAAGACCGGCGGGCTGTTGTCCGGGGTCCACAGCTTGGTCGTGAGGAAGCTGGAGCTGTCTGCGCGGAGCGCCGGGATCGCCTGCTGCACCAGGAAGACTGCGATGAGCACGATGACCACGAGCACCAGCAGGCCCGACCCGGTGGACAGGCCGCGAAAGACCCGGTCACCGAGGCGGCGGGGGTCGCCCCGCAGCGACCGCTCGGGGGATGTGACCGTGGGCGAGGCCATTGCTGTCCTGTCGTCGGCGGCTGTGGGAAACAGCGTAGGCAGCCGGTCCGGGGCGGCCGGACCGGGGCGGGCGGCTGCGGTGTGCGGGCGGACCCGGGCCCACCCGCACACCGCACCGGATCAGGCCAGTGCCGCGACCTTAGCCTTGGCCTGGGTGGCGATCTCGTCAGGCAGCGGCGCGTAGCCCAGCTTGTCGAGCACGCCCGTGCCATCGGTCAGAACGTAGGTCAGGTAGGCCTTCAGCAGCGCGGCGTTCTTATTGCCCTTATCGCAGGTCAGGACGTACGACGGGGCAGCCAGCGGGTAGGCGTCGGGGGTGGCCGTCGCGTAGTCCGGGCTGATCCGGACGTCACCCTTGGCAGTGTCGACCTTGGCCGTCTTCAGCGCGCTTGAGACGCTGGCTGCGCTCGGCGTGATCGCCTTGCCGCTCTTGTTGACGATGTCGGCGAAGGGCAGTCGCCGCTGCGCGGCAAAGCTCAGCTCGGTGTAGGTGATCCCACCCTTGGACTGCTTGACGGCGGTCGTGGTGCCGTCCGAGCCCTTCGCGGACTGGCCACCCGGCCAGGTCAGTGTCTCGTCGGCGCCGAGCTTCCAGTCGGCGGCGTCGTTCTTGAGGAGCCAGCTGGACAGGATCTTGGTGGTGCCGGACTTCTCGCCGCGGTGGATCGGCACGACCGGGATGCTTGGCAGCTTCGCGGTCGGGTTGTCGGCCTTGACCGCCGCGTCGTCCCACTGCTTGATTTTGCCTT
The DNA here is from genome assembly GCA_043762595.1 of Frankiales bacterium. GTDB lineage: Bacteria > Actinomycetota > Actinomycetes > Mycobacteriales > SCTD01 > JAYSQK01. The sequence goes on along the minus strand of JAYUMN010000364.1, from coordinate 1,570 downwards.
GGAACAACCCAGCGACCGTCCTGGGGGACAGCACTAGCTTGTCGACGCCCTGAAGGTTGTAGGTGAGCACCACGGCGCCGGCCACGATCGGCGTGACCACGCCTTTGTTGCCGGCGCCGCAGGTCTTGTCGGCGGCTGCCTGCTCAGGGTCCTTGGGCAGCGAGTCGGTGCCGCCGAAGTCGGCCGTGCCGTTGCCGAACGCCGTCTTGCCGGCGCCGGAGCCGGTGCCCTGGTAGGCGATCTGGGCGCCGGAGCATTTGGCCGCGAAGTCCTTGCTCCACTGCAGCTCGGCGTTGGCCTGGAAGGTCGAGCCCTGGGCGCTGAGCGAACCCGTCGCGCAGGAGGCACCGGCGGCGGTGGTGGGGCCGCCGGTGGTGGCCGGCTTGGTCGCGGTCGTGGGTGTGGTGGTGTTGTTGCCGCTGCCGCAGGCGGTGAGCGCGAGCGCGGAGGTGAGCAGCAGACCGGCCAACTGGCCGGTGCGGGTGACCTGCACGGGGGAGGACCTTTCGGGTCGGGAGGGTCGCGACGCCCCGTCGTACGACGGAGTGCGCCCTCGTCGACGGCGACGTTAAGTAGCGCAGGTGGCCACCCACCCGTCGGCAGGTGAACGGACGGCGAACTCCGGGCGTCGCGCCGGCGACGCTGTGACGGCGCTCACTCGACCGTCAGATGAACGACCCTGCGCAACGATCATCCACGGGAGAAGCAGACGTCGGTGGCGTAGCGCCGGAACCCGAGCCGTTCGTAGACCCGAATCGCGTTGGTGTTGTCCTCGTCGACATAGAGCATGACCGAGCCCAGACCCCGGTCCCGCAGCGAGCGCAGCCCGATGAGGGTCAGCGCCGGCCCGAGGCCGCGGCCCTGCTCGGCCGGGTCGACGCCGACGATGTAGACCTCGCCGATCGGGTCGTGGTCGTGGCCCTCGTGCGCCGTGCCGCCGTGCACCTTGGTCCAGTGGAACCCCACCAGCCGGTCGCCCCGCTCCGCGAGAAAGAACCCGGCCGGATCGAACCACGGCTCCTGCTCGCGCAGCAGCACCTCCTCAACACCCCACCGGCCCTGGTCGGGGTGGTTGGCGAAGGCGAGGTTGTTGAGTTCGGTCCACGGTTGCTCGTCCGCGCCCACCCCGAAGGTCCGTATCCGGATCCCGCCCGGGAGCACCGGCTCTGCCAGGGGCGCGGACAGGTCGAGGCGCATCTGCCACAGCACCCGGGAGCGGGTGAAGCCCATCGCCCGGGCCAGGTCCGCAGCTGCGGGCTGCTCGCCGTGCGCCCACAGCCGTAACCGGCCATCAGGGCTCTCCGTGAGCATCGCGGCCACCAGGGCGCGAGCCACCCCCCGGCCACGGGCTGCGGGGTCGACCGCGAGCTCGGCGCTGGAGCCGGCGACCTCATCGGTGACGTCCAGGTGGGCGTAGCCAAGCAGTTCGCCGCCATCCACGATGAGCAGGTTGCGGACCCCCTCGTCCCCGCCCCGGGGCAGGTGGAGCATGACGTGTTCGGACAGCGGCGCGGTGCCGTCGGCAGCGGTCACCCGGTCAACGAGGCGCCGCACCTGCGCGACCTGCGTA
>JAYUMN010000363.1:0-2636 GCA_043762595.1 Frankiales bacterium | reverse complement strand
GTGCTCGCGCTGCTGCTCGAGCTGGGTCCGTCGACTGTGATCAGGTTGTCCGAACGGCTTGCGCTGAGCCCCGCGGCGGTCCGCCGGCACCTGGACGCTCTGCTGGCCGAGGGGACGGTGAGCACTCGGGAGGCCCGCATCCGGGCGCTGCGCGGCAGGGGCCGGCCGGCCCGGCTCTACGCGCTCACCGACGCCGGGCACGCTGCCGGCCCCAGTGGTTATGACGACCTTGCGGCAAGCGCCCTTCGCTACCTCGCCGAGCATGGCGGGCCGGACGCCGTCGAGCGGTTCGCCGCAGATCGGGTGGCCCAGCTCGAACAGCGGTGGGCCGGCATCGGCGACGTGCCGGCCGCCGACCGACCGGCCGCGCTCGCGGCGGCGCTGTCCGGTGACGGTTACGCCGCGAGCACCAGCGAGCAGGGGCTCGGCGTCCAGCTGTGCCAGCACCACTGCCCGGTCCAGCACGTGGCCCAGGAGTTCCCCCAGTTGTGCGACGCCGAGACGGCCGCCATCGGCCGGTTACTCGACGTGCACGTCCAACGACTCGCGACGATCGCCCACGGCGACGGCGTGTGCACCACCTTCATCCCCTTCGGGAAGGCACCCTCATGACAGCGCCCACTGCCCCATCCGTCGCTGAGCTGACCGTCGCAGAAAAGACCGAGGCCCAGCTCGAAGGCCTCGGCACGTACAAGTTCGGCTGGTCCGACAGCGACGCTGCCGGCAAGCTCGCTCGCCGCGGCATCAACGAGGACGTCGTCCGCAACATCTCCGCGCTCAAAAGCGAGCCGCAGTGGATGCTGGACCTGCGCTTGAAGGGGCTGAGGCTGTTCGGGAAGAAGCCGATGCCGACCTGGGGTTCAGACCTGTCCGGGATCGACTTCGACAACATCAAGTACTTCGTGCGCTCCACCGAGAAGCAGGCCACCTCGTGGGACGAGCTGCCCGCCGACATCAAGAACACCTACGACCGGCTCGGCATCCCGGAGGCCGAGAAACAACGCCTCGTCGCCGGCGTCGCCGCGCAGTACGAGTCCGAGGTCGTCTACCACCAGATCCGCGAGGACCTCCAGGAGCAGGGCGTCATCTTCGTCGACACCGACACCGGCCTGCGCGAGTACGAGGAGTTGTTCAAGGAGTACTTCGGCTCGGTCATCCCGGTCGGTGACAACAAGTTCGCCGCGCTGAACACCTCGGTGTGGTCCGGCGGCTCGTTCATCTACGTGCCCAAGGGCGTCAAGGTCGACATCCCGCTGCAGGCCTACTTCCGGATCAACACCGAGAACATGGGCCAGTTCGAGCGCACGCTGATCATCGCTGATGAGGGCAGCTCGGTGCACTACGTCGAGGGCTGCACCGCCCCGACGTACTCAAGTGACTCGTTGCACTCGGCCGTCGTCGAGATCATCGTCAAGAAGGACGCGCACGTCCGTTACACGACGATTCAGAACTGGTCGAATAACGTCTACAACCTGGTCACCAAGCGCACCGCGGTGCACGAGGGCGGCCGGATGGAATGGATCGACGGCAACATCGGCTCCAAGGTCACCATGAAATACCCGGCCTGTTACCTGCTCGGCGAGCGGGCCAGCGGCGAGACGCTGTCGGTCGCCTTCGCAGGCCCCGGCCAGCACCAGGACGCCGGCGCCAAGATGGTGCACGCAGCGCCGTTCACGACCTCCAACATCGTCAGCAAGTCGGTCGCCCGGGGCGGCGGCCGGACGTCCTACCGCGGACTGGTCCAGGTCCAGGAGGGCGCCTACGGCAGCCGCAGCAACGTCGTGTGCGACGCGCTGCTGGTCGACACGATCAGCCGCAGCGACACCTATCCCTATGTCGACGTCCGCGAGGACGACGTGTCGCTCGGCCACGAGGCGACGGTCAGCAAGGTCGGCGAGGACCAGCTGTTTTACCTGATGAGCCGCGGCCTGGCCGAGGATGAGGCGATGGCGATGGTGGTGCGCGGCTTCGTCGAGCCGATCGCCCGCGAGTTGCCGATGGAGTACGCGCTCGAGCTGAACCGGCTTATCGAGCTTCAGATGGAGGGTTCAGTTGGCTAGCTCCATGACTGCGGCCCTGGCGACCGAGCGCGAAGCGCTCGGCAACCAGGGCGGCACCACCGAGGGCAGCCTTGCCGTCGGTGTGACGCCGTCCACTCCGAAGAAGCCAGCCGACGCTCGCGCGGAGCGGACCCTCAGCCGCGACCCCGACGCCTTCGTCACGCTGACCGGCCGCGAAGAGGACTGGCGCTTCACACCGCTGGTTCGCTTGCGCGGCCTGCATGACGGAAGTGCCGACGTCACAGGGGTTCTGGACGTCGTGGTGACGGCGCCCGAGGGCGCGACGGTTGAGACGATCGGCCCGGACCATCCGTTCGTCGGCACCGCGCTCACCCCTGCGGACAAGCCGGCGGCACTGGCGATGCGCGACTTCAAGGAGGGTCAGCTCGTCTCGGTGACAGGGGCGCTGACCGAACCGGTCGTGCTGCGCTTCTCCGGCACCGGCGGTGTTACGTACGGCCACGTCGTCATCGACGCCGCGCCCTTCTCCAAGGCGGTCGTCGTCCTTGAGCACACCGGTGACGCGACCCATGCCGGTGGCGTTGACGTTCGCGTCGGCGTAGGCGCCGACGTCAC
>JAYUMN010000362.1:0-5885 GCA_043762595.1 Frankiales bacterium | reverse complement strand
CGGCGATCGGTCACAGCGGGGCGGTGGCCGAGGGACGGGACGTCGCGACGGTGGTCGTGCCGGATGCTCCAGTCAAGGTCTACCTGGACGCCGACCCTGCCGTCCGGGCCGGCCGCCGCGCTGCCGAGGTCGACGCCGGCGTCCGCGTCCCCACTGACCAAGCAGGACGTCACGAGGCGGTGGCCCGGGACCTCGCCCGTCGCGACGCCCTCGACAGTGGTCGGGCGGCGAGCCCGCTGCTGGCGGCCGACGACGCCTTCCACCTTGACTCGACCGCGCTCGACGTCGACGAGGTCGTCGCCCGGGTGCTGTCCCTGGTCGCTGCGGCCGGCCTTGGATCCAGGTGACGGCGGGTGGTCTCGATCTGCGGCGCCGGCCGACCGGTGCGGCCCAGCCCTGGTTGGTCCGGGCCTGCCGCGGGTTCGGCAGCCGGCTCACCCGCGTGTTCTTCACCGTCGAGGTGCACGGGGCCGACCTGGTGCCGCCGGAGGGGGCGGTGCTGCTTGCCGGGAACCACAGCGGCTTTCTCGACGGGCCACTGGTGTTCCTGCTCAGCCCCCGACCGGCGGTCTTCCTCACCAAGGCCGAGCTCTTCGTCGGGCCGCTCGCGCGGGCACTGGGCTGGCTGGGTCAGATAGCCGTCCACCGCGGTCGACCGGACCGGACCGCGCTCAAGCAAGGGCTGGCTGTGTTGGCCGGGGGAGGGGCGCTCGGGGTGTTCCCGGAGGGCACCCGCAGCACCGGCCAACTCGCTCAGACCACCGACGGGCTGGCCTATCTGGCCCTGCACAGTGGCGCCGCCGTCATACCGATCGCTGTGCTCGGGACGTCTGCGGCACTCCCGAAGGGCAGCTGGCGTCCGGCTTGGCGGGCGCCGGTCACGATCGTGTTCGGGGCGCCGATCTCGCTTGCCGTCGAGGGCGACCCCCGGGCGCGACGTACGGTAGGGGTTGCCGCCGAGCAGCTGCGGCTGTCCCTCGTCGCCCACCTGCGCGCGGCCGAACAGGAGAGGACATCATGAACGAGGATGCCGCCCAGCCGGTGTTGGCTGTCGTCGGCCGGCCCAATGTGGGGAAGTCGACGCTCGTCAATCGCATCCTGGGACGCCGTGAGGCCGTTGTCGAGGACGTCCCCGGCGTCACCCGCGATCGCGTGACGTACGACGCGCAGTGGCGGGGTCGCCGGTTCACCGTCGTCGACACCGGTGGCTGGGATCCCGACGCCGTCGGCCTGGCTGTCGCCGTCAGTGCGCAGGCCGAGATCGCCGTTGCTGCAGCCGATGCGGTGTTGTTCGTCGTGGACAACGTCGTCGGCGCCACGGATAGCGACGAGGCCGTCGTGAAGGTGCTGCGCCGGGCCGGCAAGCCCGTCGTGCTGGCCGCCAACAAGGTCGATGACGAGCGGGGCGAGCCGGACGCTGCGGCGCTGTGGTCGCTGGGGCTGGGCGAGCCCTACGTCGTCTCCGCCCTGCACGGCCGGGGGAGCGGTGACCTGCTCGACGCAATCCTCGAGGCGCTGCCCGAGACGCCGGCTGAACGGTTCGACGAGCAGGCCGGCCCGCGGCGGGTGGCCCTGCTCGGTCGGCCCAACGTTGGCAAGAGCTCGCTGCTGAACCGGCTCATCGGGGAGGAGCGGGTCCTGGTCGACAGCGTTGCCGGGACGACCCGCGACCCGGTCGATTCGCTCGTAGAGGTCGGCGGGGAGGTCTGGCGGTTCGTCGACACCGCAGGGCTCCGCAAACGGGTGTCGCATGCGAGTGGCGCGGAGTACTACTCGTCGTTGCGCACCCAGGCAGCGCTGGACGCTGCCGAGGTCGCGGTCGTGCTGCTCGACGCCAGTGAGCCGATCAGTGAGCAGGACCAGCGGGTCATTGCCATGGTGACCGACGCCGGCCGGGCGCTGGTGCTCGCCTTCAACAAGTGGGATCTGGTCGATGAGGATCGCCGACCGACGCTGGCAAAGGAGATCGACCGAGAGCTCGCGCGGGTGCAGTGGGCGCCCCGGCTCAACGTCAGCGCGCTGACCGGCCGCGCCGTGGACAAGCTCGCCCCAGCCCTGCGGACCTCGCTCGAGGGCTGGGAGACCCGCATCCCGACATCTCGGCTGAACAGCTGGTGCGCCGAGCTGACACAGGCCACACCCCCGCCGGTGCGTGGCGGCAAGCAGCCAAAGATCCTGTTCGCCACCCAGGCCGGCACCCGGCCGCCGCGGTTCGTGCTGTTTACCAGTGGGTTCCTCGAGGCGGGCTACCGGCGCTTCATCGAGCGCAAGCTGCGCGAGGACTTCGGCTTCGCCGGCACCCCGATTGAGGTCAGCGTGCGGGTGCGGGAGAAGCAGAAGAAGGCCTGAGCCCCTGCTAGGGTTCGGCCTCCGAAGGGTTGTCCTTCGTACGCCGGGATGTGGCGCAGCTTGGTAGCGCACTTGACTGGGGGTCAAGGGGTCGCAGGTTCAAATCCTGTCATCCCGACCGGTGAAACCGCAGGTCAGAGCGGGTGTCAGCCTCCCGGCCGACACCCGCTTCTGGGTCTTCTGCTAACGGATTGCTAACGGAGCCCGCAGGCGGAGCTCTACCTTCGGAGTGTCGAAGGAGGTCGCGGCATGTCGGGTCACGTCTACAAGCGGTGCGGCTGCCCGGTGCGTCGCGATCCGAAGGGCAAGAAGCTGCCGTGCCCGCGGACGCATGGCAGCTGGACCTTCGTCGCCAACGCCACGATGGAGGGACCGCAACCGCGCCGGCAGCACACCAAGGGGGGCTTTGCGACCAAGCGCGAGGCGGAGGCCGCCCTGCGGGCGTTTCAAGCCAGCGTCGACCGCGGCGAGGTCCAACGACAGAGCAAGATCACGGTCAAGGACTATGTATTGCGTTGGTTGGATGCCGTGGAGCCGAGCCTGGCCGTGACCGCCGCAGGCAATTACCGGATCCTGATGCGGTGCTACGTCCTACCGCATCTGGGTGAGCGCGAACTCAGTGCGCTCCGGCCGGATCATCTGATCCAGACTTATCGGGTCTTGCTCACTCGTGGTGGGCGGGGCGGACGGGCGCTGTCGCCGACGACGGTCCGGACGGTGCACCGCGTCCTGACCAAGGCGCTCAACGACGCGGTGCGGGACGGGGTCTTGATGCGTAACCCGTCGGCGAACGTGCCGCTGCCCAAGCCGGTCCAGCCGAATCTGCAGGTCTGGAACCGGGCGCAGATTGCCGCGTTCTTGCCGGTGGCGAGTCAGGACCGGTTGTACGCCGCGTGGTTGCTCGCGCTGCTGTGTGGCCTTCGACGTGGGGAATTGGCCGGGCTCCGGTGGGGCGATGTCGATCAGCAGGAGCGTTCGATCCGGATCGTGTCGCAGCGCACCACCGATGCCAGTTCCCGGGTCATTGTCAAGGACCCGAAGGGCACCAGCCGCCGGACGGTTGACCTCGGACCGGTCCTGCTTGAGGCCTTACGAGGGCACTTTGACAGGACGACCCGGGAGCGGCAGCAATACGGCCTTCCTGCCCCAGGTCAGGCCGATCTGGTCTTCCTCCAGGCCGACACCAGCCCCTACCACCCCGACCGGTTACGTCAGCTCTTTCAGGCCCTGGCACGTCAGGCAGGGGTGCCAGTCATTCGGCTGCACGACGCTCGCCACTCCTGCGCCACGCTGGCCCTGGACGCTGGTCTGCATCCCAAGGTCGTCCAACAGCTCCTGGGCCACTCGTCGTGGGGCGTCACGATGGACCTCTACAGCCACAAAGTGGAGCGACTTCAACGCGACGCGACGCAACAACTCGAGATGCTCGTGACTACCTCTGCAGCAGCGCAGCCCGCAGACCCGCTCTTGTAACTGGGAAGTGACCGGGCACAACGAGATGCGCGTCCACGACTGGGCCGGGACCGCCCGGTCCGTCAGACCATGCCCTGTGCGAAGGAAGGGCCAGCAGCCTGATTACAACCCATCGGGTGTCGTGAGGCCAAGCAACTCGAGGAGCGGTGCACTGGGCACCTTGATGAGTCGTCCGAGCCGCAGGACAGGCGTGGGCCAGGAGCCGAGCCGCACAAGTTCGTAGGCAGCGCTGCGGCCTAGCCCCAGGACCCGCGCGGCGGTGGGGAGGTCGACGACTGCGGGTAATGCCCGGACCTCGTCAACTGTCACGGTGGCCGCCTCGGACTGCGCGAAGCCGAGGCGCCAGACGTGCTCGCAGCAACGGGGTTCGACAGGTCCCCGGCGAGCAGCGGCAGTGCGGCACGAGGCAGCCAGCCGACGCCGAGCGCAAGACCAGGCGCAGATCCTGTCCGCGGTCGCCCGACGGGGCAATCAAGCTCAATCTTGAACTGCTGGTCCCTCCAGCATTTCTGCGAAGCCGGTGTTTCTGCGGGCACGCGCGGTCGTCGAGCTGGTACACGGAGGTGGCCTCCTTCTGTTGGGCGAGGGCTGTCAACCCCATCAGGTGCTGTCGGACGCCTTCGAGTGGACAGGGCGACACCAGCTGTCGTGACGGACGTCGCGCAACCAGCAGCGCGACCGGGTGCCAGCATGAGCCGAAGTGGATAGGCCGCAAGCTCGACGGCGCGCAATGTCGACAACCCCTGCTGGACGAGCGCCGTCCTGGCCGGCCAGGACGTCGGGTCTGCGTCCGACTCCTACCCCTCGCCCGTTCAGGAAGGTGCCGAGGTGATGGTCCGGTCGTGATTGGGCCGGCGGATTGCTTCACCCTTCGCGGCAGCGACCAGCGCTCCCACATCCACGTTGGAAGGGGATTTGCTGTGTCGGGATAGCTATTCCGGCGGGAACGCAGGACCTCCTGGGGATTACGACGACGTGGTCAGGCGGACGGCGACAAGGGGCGGTTACCCGGTAGACCCGGCCGTGAGCCGGGCCAGGCGGTCGTCGAGGCCCGGGTGCCGGTCCAGCAATCGCCGCTGCTGGTGGACGCCCGCGCCGCCGATCATGGCCAGGGCTCGGGCCAGATCGGGGCCGGCGCCCATCGAGCCGGCGTAGCGGTCCGCGGCGTGCTCGCTGGCGCGGCTGACTGCACTGTCGAGCAGGGGCGTGGCGAGCAACGCCGCTGCGATAGCGGCCAGCAGGCCCGCGGATGTCCAGTGCCGATGCTGAACGGCCTGCGCGATGGCGATGCCACCACCGACCGCGACCACCGCACAGCTGGCCCGGCCTGGTCGGCGGCCACCTGAGGTCAGGACCGTCAGGCGCAGGACCACCCGAAAGGCCAGCCGGCCGGGCGCGGCAAGCCAGCCGGCGGCCAAGGCGAACCGGGTGGCGCCGGTGGCGTGGTGACCCAGTTCGTGGGTGAGGACAGCGCTCAACAGGTCAGCGGGGAGACGGCCTGCCAGGAAACTTTCCAGTGCCCCGTCGGTGACGGCGATGCTGTGCCGGCCGGCCACGCGGGCGTTTGGCTGCCGGCCTGGTTGGACGTACCAGTCGAGCTCACCGGACGGCCGGTCGCAGCGGGCCAGCGCGGTCTCGCAGACCGGCTCGAGCAGCTGACATTCCCGGCCAGACAGCGGCCGGAAGCCGTACGCCGTGCGGACCGCGAGCCGCTCACCCCAACGCGTCGAGACAACAGCGGCCCCGGCCAGCCAGAGCAGGAATGTCGGCGTCCCCCACGCTCGCAAGCCGGCGGTGAGCGCCGACATCAGCAGCATCCCGCCGATGATCGCCGGGAGCATCACCACCGCCCGCCACGCCCCGAAGTGCCCGCCGGCCAGCCAGGGGCCTGGTGCTGTGCACCCGGCGCGGGGGGTTCTGGTCGAGCCTGCGGTCAGCGTTGTGGTGGTCATCGTCAAGACCCTTCTCACGCCTGCATCCAGCAGCCCTCTGCTGGCTTGCACCCAGCTATGTCCAAGGTGAGGTTCGCACCCTGCACCGACAACACCAGCTCGTTCGGCGTC
>JAYUMN010000361.1:0-2594 GCA_043762595.1 Frankiales bacterium | reverse complement strand
GAGCGATCTCGAGCGCCGGGCGCACGCCGCGCAGCGGGGCGACCTTGAGCACCACGACGTCTGCCGCCCCAGCGAGCGCCACCCGCAGCGGGTCCTCGGCTTTGCGGACACTCTCGTCGGCGGCGATCAGCACATTCACCCCGGCGCGGGCGAGGGCCACCCGCAGCGCGGCCAGGTCGTCGATCGAGGCGCACGGCTGCTCGGCGTACTCGAGGTCGAAGGCCGCGAGGGCGGTCAGGGCCCGACCTGCGTCGGTCAGGGACCAGGCACCGTTGGCATCAATCCGGAGCTTTCCCCGTTCCCCCAGCGCTTCTCGGACCGCCGCGACCCGGTTGACATCGTCGGCGAGGGACTGACCTGGCTGCGCCACTTTGATCTTTGCGGTGGTACAGCCGGGGAAGCGGGCCAGCACCGAAGCGACGGCTTCAGCCGGTACCGCCGGGACGGTCGCGTTGACCGGCACGCGGTCGCGGATGGGCAGTGGCCAACCCTCGTTCGCGGCCTCGAGCGCGGCAGCCAACCAGCGGGCGGCCTCGTCGTCGTCGTACTCCAGGAACGGGCTGAACTCGCCCCACCCGGCCGGGCCGCGCAGCAGCAGCGCCTCACGGTGGAGCACGCCGCGGAACGGCACCCGCATGGGGATCGAGACGACGTGCACGTCGTGGTCATGGGCAGGCACCCGCCTAGTCTTGCGTCCGTGACCGACTCCGTCTCAGCGCTGTTCGATCCCGGCCAGTGGCGCCGGGTCCCGGGGTTCGAGCTGGCCGACATCACCTACCACCGGCACGTCTCGAGCGGGGTGGTGCGGGTCGCCTTCGACCGGCCGGAGGTGCGCAACGCGTTCCGGCCCGCAACGGTCGATGAGCTCTATCGGGTGCTGGACCACGCGCGGCTGTCGTCCGATGTCGGCTGCGTCCTGTTGACCGGCAACGGCCCGTCGCCGAAGGACGGTGGCTGGGCGTTCTGCTCCGGGGGGGATCAGCGCATCCGCGGCCGCTCCGGCTACCAGTACGCCGACGACGCAGGTGTTCCGGATCCGGCCCGTGCCGGGCGGCTGCACATCCTTGAGGTGCAGCGCCTCATCCGGATGATGCCGAAGGTCGTGATCGCGGTAGTCCCCGGCTGGGCCGCCGGTGGCGGGCACAGCCTGCACGTCGTCTGCGACCTGACCCTCGCAAGCGCCGAACACGCGAAGTTCAAGCAGACCGACGCCGACGTCGGCAGTTTCGACGGCGGTTACGGCTCGGCCTATCTGGCCCGCCAGGTCGGCCAGAAGTTCGCCCGGGAGATCTTCTTTCTCGGCGCCGAGCATTCCGCCGCCGATGCGCACCGGATGGGCATGGTCAACGAAATCGTTCCGCACGCCGATCTGGAACGGGTGGCGATCGAGTGGGCGCAGACCATCTGTGCGAAAAGCCCAACCGCGCAGCGGATGTTGAAATACGCCTTCAACGCCGTCGACGACGGGCTGATGGGCCAGCAGGTGTTCGCCGGTGAGGCAACCAGGCTGGCCTACCTGACCGACGAGGCCGTCGAAGGGCGCGACGCGTTCCTCGAAAAGCGCGACCCCGACTGGGCCCCCTACCCCTACTCGTTCTAGTGCGGCGCCTGGTCGCCGTTCCCGCCGTCCCCGGGCCACGGCTGTACGACGCGCTGCGGGCCGCGCTGGCGGGCACCGGTCCGGCTGTCCTGCCGGTGTCGGCCGATCCGGCCGAGGCCGCCCGCGTGCTCGCGGCGCTGCGCCCGGACGAGCCACTCGAGGACGACGAGATCTGCCTGGTCGTGCCGACCTCGGGCTCGACCGGCGAGCCCAAGGGGGTACAGCTCACCGCTGCCTGCCTGCGGGCGTCGGGCGCCGCGGCGGTCGAGCGGCTCGGTGGCCCGGCGGCCTGGTTGCTGGCGTTGCCGGTCACCCACATCGGCGGCCTGCAGGTCGTCCTGCGAGCCCTTGCCGCCGGCGCCGAGCCAGTCGAGCGTGGCCACGCTGACAGCTTTCTCGCCGCGACCGATCGGCTGCCGGCTGGTCGGCGCTGCACCTCCCTCGTCCCGACCCAGCTGCGCCGCCTGCTGGCCTCGGCGCCCGACGCGCTGGCCACCTACGACGCGGTGCTCGTCGGCGCGGCCGCCACCCCCGCCGGACTGCTGGCGCAGGCTCGAGCGGCCGGGGTGCGCACTGTCCCGACGTACGGGATGAGCGAGACGAGCGGCGGGTGCGTCTACGACGGTGTCCCGCTCGAGGGGGTGCAGGTCGGCTTCGACGGCGCGGCGCGGATCCGGTTGACGGGGGCGGTCGTCGCGCGCGGCTACCGGCTGCGGCCGGACCTGCCGGGCTTCGCCGGCGACACCTTCAGCACCGGTGATGTCGGCCACCTCGACCCCGGCGGCCGGCTGGTCGTGGTTGGCCGGGCCGACGATCTCGTCGTGACCGGCGGAGAGAAGGTCGCGCCGGCCGCGGTTGAAGCGGCCCTCGCCGAGCACCCGTCGGTGGTCGACGTCGCCGTCGTCGGGGTGCCCGACGAGGAGTGGGGGCAGCGGGTCGTCGCGGCGGTCGTCCTGCGCGCCCCGCTCTCACTCGGCGAGGCCCGCGAGCACGT
>JAYUMN010000360.1:0-2050 GCA_043762595.1 Frankiales bacterium | reverse complement strand
AGGTCCCGCCACGGGCAACCCGTCCGCAACCGGAACACGATGCCCTCCACCACCTGCCGGTGATCGGTGAAAAGGCCGACAAGCGGTGCCTTCCGAGCTCGGCAGTAACGGCTCGATCAACGCCCACTGCATATCGGTCAGGACCCGGTCTCGTGACATGCCCCGACCATTTCCTACCAACCACGTTCCGATAGGGAGACACGCCCTAGCCAGGCACTTGCCGCAAGCTGCCCGGTCAGCGATCAGCTACCGGACGGTGCTGGCGGGGGTGTCGAGCAGGTTGAGTTCCTTTTTGTCGGTGATGCCGGCGGCGTGCCGCCCGGGTTCGGGAAGCGTTCGGCGAGCCTGTATCGGCCGAGTGGCGCGGCCATGGACTGGAGAAGCCGTTTACCGAAGGGGTCGGTCGAAGCCCCCGGGCACCGGTGCCAGATCCTTGAAGGCGTGCTAGAGACAAGTGACGCGGTCGCCTTGACGCGCCGCGTCAGGCCACCCGCTCGTGTTCCCTCGTAGGAGGACCTCGTATGCGCACTTCACTTGCCGCAAGCCTGATCGCCCTGTCCGTGAGCGCCGTCCTGACGTCGTCGAGCGAGACGGCGACCGCCACCGACTCCCACCCGGCCGCCCGCGACGCAGCCAGACCGCCGTCGGCGCAGACCACCTCGCAGAAGGCGAACGTCGACGGCTTCCAGCTGGTCGGTCACGATCCCCTCGCCAACCGCGGGATGAACGCCGCCCTGGCGATCTACCAGCACTACGTCTACGTCGGCAGCCGGACCGATGCCTCGGCCGGGCACGTGCGCCCGGGTGTGCAGATCGTCGACGCCAGACACCCTGAGCACCTGCGCACCGTCGGGGAGATCAACGGCCCGTTCGAGGCGCAGCCCTACCTCACCAGCCGTGAGCTCCGGGTGATTCCGGACCAGAAGCTCTTGGTGGTCCTTAACTTCAAGTGCAGCGCGGTCATCCACGGCTGCGCCAAGCCGCCGGCGAGGGTGCAGGTCGCCAGCAACTTCACCTTTTACGACATCAGCGAGCCCGCGCACCCGCGCTACGTGTCGACCTACACCCCGCAGGAGAAGCCGCACGAGTTCTTCCTGTGGCGTGACCCGGCTCGCCCCGGCCGCACGCTGATGTATTACACGACCCCCACAACGGCGATCTCGCCTACCGAGAACGACGCGACGCCAGCCAACCTGGTCGTCACCGACGTGTCAGCCGCCAGCACCGGCACGTTCACCGAGCTTGCCCGCTTCAACCCCAACGACCGCATCTCCCAGAACCTGCGCAGTCCCGACGAGACGGACGCGCTGCACTCGGTGTCGGTCCGCTACGACGGCCAGCGGGCCTACCTGGCCTACCTCGGTAGCGGCATGCTGGTGCTCGACACATCACAGCTCGCTGCCGCGACGCCGCACCCGCAGCTGACCCTGGTCACCGACCCGGCCAAGCGGCCCTCCTGGGGCAACCCCGGGGACCACTCGGAGGTCAAGCTGCCGGGGCGGCCGTACACGCTGTCCACGACGGAGGTCTACGGCACCTTCACCGACCCTGAGGACCACTGCCCCTGGGGTTGGGTCCGCCTGATAGACATCAGTGACGAGACGGCACCGAAGGTGGTTGGGGAGTACAAAACAACCCATAACGACCCATCGACGTGCGCCGGCTACAGCGCCGAGACGTTGGCACGCTCGTCGTACGCCTCGCACAACCCGACAGTCGTGGGCGGCAAGCTGGCTCTGGTCACCTGGCACTCCGATGGGCTGCAGGCCCTGGACCTCAGCGACCCCACCCATCCGGGCAGCGCGGGCAGTTTCCTGCCGCAGCCGCTGACCAGCGTCGCTACCGAGGACCCGGCCCTGGGCGGCGGCAGCAGCCACGTCCAGGCATGGAGCTACCCCGTGATCTCGGATGGCCTCATCTACATGGTGGATATTCGCAACGGCCTCTACGTCCTGCGCTATCACGGGCGACACGGCAACCCGCTGCGCGACATCGGTTCCCTGGAGGGCAACGACAACTTCGGAGACGCCGCCCGCTTCGGCTCCTAAGG
>JAYUMN010000359.1:0-3832 GCA_043762595.1 Frankiales bacterium | reverse complement strand
GCGGTCGCCCGGATGTCGGCGTTGGTCACCCTCTCGGCGTACGGCGGGCGCAGGGTCTTGATGCTCCGGCTCATCAGTACGCGTCGTCCATGATGTGGGTCACGCCGCCGAGGACGACTCCGACGAGCAGCACCGCGCCGCCGATGATGGCGAGCAGGAGCGACTGCGTGACCAGCGCGACGCCGAGCAGGATCACCGCGACCACAATGAGCAGGACGACCGCCCAGGAACTGGTCTTGACGTTGTGACCGCCGTCGGACATCTGTGCCTCCGTGCTCTGCGCTGCGTGGACACCGCGCAGCCTACCGGCGGAACATCTACCGACGGCGTCGCGGTTGGCACCTGCGTGACCCGACTCTTCGAGCCCCTGACCTTGCGCGGCACGACGTTCAAGAACCGCGCTTGGACGAGCCCCATGTGTCAGTACTCCGCAGTTGACGGCTTGCCCAACGACTGGCACCTGGTGCATCTCGGCGCCCGCGCCGTCGGCGGAGCGGGGCTCGTCATGACCGAGGCCGCCGCAATCAGCCCCGAGGGCCGGATCAGCCCGCAGGACGCCGGGATCTGGAATAGCGCCCAGACCGAGGCCTGGACGCGGATCGTCGCTTTCGTGCACGACCAGGACACGCTCGCCGGGGTGCAGTTGGCGCACGCCGGGCGCAAGGGCAGCACCTACCGCCCGTTCGGAGAGGGCTCGGGCACCGTTGCCGAGCAGGATGGTGGCTGGCGCAGCCTCGCACCGTCGGCCATCGCCTTCGGCCGGTACGCCGTACCGGACGTGCTCGACGTGGCAGGCATCGCCACCGTTGTCCGCGACTTCGTGGCCGCGGCCGAGCGGGCTGAGCGGGCCGGCTTCGACGTGGTCGAGCTGCATGCCGCGCACGGCTACCTGCTGCACAACTTCATGTCGCCGCTGTCCAACACCCGCACTGACGGCTTCGGCGGTTCGTTCGACAACCGGGTCCGGCTGCTGCTCGAGGTGACCGACGCCGTCCGGGCGGTGTGGCCGCAGGACAAGCCACTGTTCGTGCGCATCTCGGCCTCGGACTGGACCGACGGCGGCTGGTCGGTCGAGGATTCCGTCGCCCTGGCGCCGCTGCTCGCCGGCCGCGGCGTCGATCTGGTTGACTGCTCCTCCGGCGGGCTGCACCACAAGCAGCAGATCGTCGTCGGGCCCGGCTACCAGGTGCCCTTCGCCGAGGCCGTCCGGGACACCGGCATCCCGACCGCGGCGGTCGGCCTGCTGACGGAGGCCAAACAGGTCGAGGACATCCTGGTCGCCGGTCAGGCCGACGCGGTCTTCCTGGCCCGCGAGCTGCTGCGCGACCCCTCCTGGCCGTTGCGCGCCGCCACCGAGCTCGGGGTCGACGTGACCTGGCCCAAGCAGTACGAGCGCGCCCGGCCGTAGGTGCCCGCCCCCAACCGGCTGCCGGTCACTGACCCGGCCGACCCGCGGATCGCGGATTACGTCGGGCTGACCGATGTCGTCCGGCGCACCAAGCACGAGCCGGCGATGGGCTTTTTCCTGGCCGAGGGCGAGTTGGTCATGCGCCGCGCCGCCCGCGCCGGTTACCGGCCGCGTTCGTTGCTGGTCGCAGACAACCGGCAATTACCAGCGGATCTCGCGGATCTGGACTGCCCGACCTACAGCGCGTCGTACGACGTGCTGCAGGCCGTCACCGGCTTCGACGTGCACCGGGGGGTGCTCGCGTCGTTCGGGCGCAAGCCGCTGTCGACCGCGCAGCAGGTTCTCGCTGGCGCCACCCGGGTGGTGGTGCTCGAAGACGTCAACAACCACACCAACCTCGGAGCGGTCTTCCGCAGCGCCGCCGGCCTCGGGATGGACGCGGTACTGCTCAGCCCGACATGCTGCGACCCGCTCTACCGGCGTGCCGTCCGGGTCAGCATGGGTGAGGTGTTCGCTGTGCCGTACGCCTTCACCGAGCCCTGGCCCGGCGGGTTGGCGCAGGTCGGCGAAGCCGGCTTCCAGCTGCTGGCTCTCACGCCCGACGCCTCGGCGACCCGGCTCGAGGACGTCCACCTCGCCGACGGTGAGCGGGCCGCCCTGCTGCTGGGCGCCGAGGGTCCGGGGCTGTCCGACGATGCCCTGGCCGCCAGTGACCTGCGGGTCCGCATCCCGATGGCCGCCGGGGTCGACTCGCTGAATGTCGCCGCCGCCGCGGCCGTCGCCTGCTGGGTGCTCGGGCGCCGACCCAGCTGAGCCCGATCTGCGGTAGGAAGTGTCGGTGCCCCGCACCCTGGTCCTGCTCCTGGTGGTCGCCGTTGCCGGTTGTGGAGCGCGCAGCGGATCAGCCGCCAAGCAGGCGTATCTGGTCAAGGCCGAGGCGATCTGCGCCAAAGCCATCACCGAGCGCAATGCCGTCGCCGCCCCGGCTGGGGCGGCGGACTTCCAGCCCTACGTGCACGCCCTGATCGACATCGCCAGCCGCACCGCAACGACCGTCGGAGCGCTCACCCCGCCGAAGGCGGACGCCTCGGCACTGCAGGCCAAGGTCATCGGGCCGCTGCAGGAGCAGCTTCGTGACGGACGACGCTACGCAGCGAAGGTCGACGCTGCGACCGCATCGCACAACACCGTGGCCTTGCTCACGTTGGCCGGCAACCCGCCGAAGACCACCCGGGCAGATCTCGGCTACATGCGCACGTATGGGTTCAAGGCCTGCGCCAAGGCGGCTGACACCGCTGGCTGACCGTGCCGGTGTCCTTGACAGACCAGCACCACCCGGACACGGTCAGCGAGATGACCAGCGCTCGTTCGCCGACGCTGTGGCGGCACCGCGACTTCATGTTGCTCTGGACCGGCCAGGCCGTTAGCGAGGTCGGTTCGCAGGTCACCATGCTCGCCATCCCGCTGCTCGCCGCGCTGACGCTGCATGCGACGACCTTCGAGATCGCCCTGCTGACCGCGGCAAGCAGTGCGGCCTTTCTGCTGGTGGCGCTGCAGGCCGGCGCGCTTGTCGACCGGATGCGGAAGAAGCGGGTGCTGGTCTGCGCCGACCTGCTCCGGGCGCTGGTCATCGCGACCGTGCCACTGGCCCAGCTGCTCGGTATCCTCACGATCTGGCAGCTCTACGTCGTGTCGTTGGCCACCAGCGTGCTGACCGTCTTTTTCGACGTCGCCTACCAGTCCTACCTGCCGGTGCTGGTCGACACCTACCAACTGACCGATGGCAACGCCAAGATCGGCGCGAGCCAGTCGTTCGCGCAGTTCGCGGGCCCCGGCCTGGGCGGGCTATTGGTGGCCGCGGTCGGTGCGGCGTACGCGGTCGTGGTCGACGCCGTCAGCTTCCTTGTCTCGACGGTCTCGACGGCGGCCATCAACGACCCGGAACCGACACCTGCCAGCCGGCCGGCTGGCCGCCGACTGCGCACCGAGATCGCCGAAGGTCTCGGGTTCGTGCTGCGCCACCCGATCCTCAAGCGGGTGGTCGGTTGCACGGCGACCGGCAACTTCTTCGCTTCGATGCGGAGCGGTGTCGAGATCGTCTTCCTGGTGCGGGTGCTGCACGCAAGCCCTCGGGTGATCGGTGCCGTCTTCGCCTTCGCCGCGCTGGGTGGGCTCGTCGGTGCGGCGCTGTGCGCGCGGATCACCAGGGCCGTCGGCAGCGCCCGCATCATCTGGCTGTCCCAGCTCGTCGTTATCCCGTTCCTGTACGTCGGGCCGTCGGCGTTCCCCGGCTGGGGGGTGCTGCTCATCTCGGTGTCCGGCTTCGCCATTGGGGTCACGGCGGTGATCTACAACGTGTCGCAGGTGTCCTATCGGCAGACGGTCACGCCCCGGCACCTGCTCGGCCGGATGAACGCCTCCACC
>JAYUMN010000358.1:0-16560 GCA_043762595.1 Frankiales bacterium | reverse complement strand
CTCGGGGGCTCGGCCGGCCGGGGCGCCGACGGGCTGCTGCGGGCGATCGAACAGCTGCAGGGCGCCACCGTACCGGCGTCCGCGCTCGAGTCGCTGGTGCTGCCCAGCCGAGTTGCCGGCTACACCCCCGCCCTGCTCGACGAGCTCACCGCGGCCGGCGAAGTGCTCTGGGCCGGGCAGGGTTCGCGGCCCGGCAACGACGGCTGGGTCACCCTGCAGCCCGCCGACAGCGCCGAGCTCGTCCTACCGCCCGTCGGCCAGCTCAGCAGCACCCCGCTGCACGACGACATCCTGGCCGCACTCGAGGGCGGCCAGGCACTGTTCTTCCGATCATTGTCGGATCGGGTGTCCTCGACCGACGATGTGGTGCTGCAGCAGGCGATCTGGGATCTGGTCTGGGCCGGCCACCTCACCAACGACACGCTCTCGCCGCTGCGCGCGCTGCTCGGCGCGGGTCGCACCACGCACAGCGCCAAGCGCGCCCCGGGACGCCAGCGCAGCCGCTACGGTCGCCCCGTCATGCCGACCCGCACCGGGCCACCGACCATGGCGGGCCGCTGGTCCCGACTGCCGGACCGCGACACCGACGCGACCCGACGCACGCATGCCCTCGCCGAGGCCCTGCTCGACCGGCACGGCATCGTCACCCGCGGCGCGGTCATGGCCGAGCGCGCCCCCGGCGGCTTCGCAGCCGTGTACGCCGTCCTGAAGGCGTTCGAGGAGGCCGGCCGGGTCCGCCGGGGCTACTTCGTCGAAGGGCTCGGGGCCTCGCAGTTCGCCGCACCCGGCGCCGTCGACCGGATGCGGGCCCTCGCGGCGGTCCGGCCGGTCGAGGACGAGCCGCTCTGGACCGCGCCCGTCCCGGGTGGTTGGGACACCTCACGGCAGCGCAAGCGACGCGATGACGCCCGCGCGGTCGTCGTCGCAGCCACCGATCCCGCCAATCCGTACGGCGGGGCACTGGCCTGGCCGGTCCGCGACGACGAGCGTGGCCACAAACCGGCCCGCAAGGCAGGCGCCTTGGTAGTGCTCGTCGACGGCTCGTGCGTGCTCTACGTCGAGCGGGGGGGCAAGACGCTGCTGTCGTTCACCGACGAACCGGCGCGCCTGACCCCCGCCGTCGACGCACTCGCGCTGGCCGTCCGTGACGGCGCGCTCGGCAAGCTCACGGTCGAGAAGGCCGACGGCGAGCCGGCGCTCACCTCAACCCTCGGGCTGGCACTGGAGGAGGCCGGGTTCCGGCCGACCCCGAGGGGTTTGCGGCTGCGCGCCTGACACTTGCCAGACCAGATCGCCTGGGTGACCGGGCTTTTCGTCGGTCAAGGTTGTCGGGCCCACGTTCTCGTGTCGGGTCATGAGCAGCACCCCCTGCCGGTCGAGGCGCTGTCGGCCGGGCGTCTCGCGGCCTTTGTCGACGCCTCGTGCGAGCGGGCGGGCAACCTGTTGTTCACCACCAGTGCGCGGGAGGACCTCGACGTGATCGCGACGTGGCAGCGCCGGTCGAATCCGGCGTTCGCCGGCCATTGCCGGACCATCCTCGCCACTGGAAGCGGGCCGGGTCGACCGAGCGGAAGTTCGTGGGTGCCGAGGTCAGTCTGGCGATCGGGGCGTCGCCGACCGCCGGCAACACCCTGGCAGCTCTGGCGCTCAGCCCGGTGGAGCTCCCCGGTCTGCTGGAACCGGTGGAGAGCGGGGTGCGCACTGAGCAGCACGTCCGGGCCCGCTCCCCGAGCTCGACAGGGTCGAGCTCGGGCTGGACCAGCGGGCAGCCATCGTGCTTGTCATGCTCGCCCACGGCAGCGGACAGAGCCCCGGTGAGCACAGCTCAGGGCAACAGCCTCGAGCTCGCCGAGATCCCCAGCTTCAGCCCGCCACTGCCCTCGACCGGTGCCGGGCCACCGACATCGACTGGCCGCTCGGGCCGCCCAACCCCGCCGACATCGGCTCGCTGTGCCGACATCACCATCGGGTTGAGCACTGCAACTTCGACATCACCTCGACCGCGACGGCACGGTGACATGGACGACTCGCGGTGGCCAGCCTCAGCACCGACGACCCAGGGGCTCTTGAGCCGCCATCCCTACGTACGACAGGCCCACAAGCCAACCGTCCACCGACGGCCGGACAGGCCGCAGGCTCGGGTTGGTCCTAGGTCCGGCAGGAGCAGCATGATGGGACCTCCCCTCCGGGACCAGCGATCCCAGACCGGCAGGATGACCCCGACCGAGCTGACAGGAGGTGCGGGTGCCTGAGGGTGACACCGTCTGGCTGGCGGCGAGGCGGCTGCACGACGCGTTCGCTGGCCGGGTGCTGACGACCAGTGACTTCCGGGTGCCACAGCTCGCGACCACCGACCTCACCGGTCGCCGGGTGCTTGAGGTAGTCCCCCGCGGTAAGCACCTACTGACCCGGGTCGAGGGCGGGCTGACCTTGCACACCCACTTCCGGATGGACGGCAGCTGGCATCTTTACCGGCCCGGCGACCGGTGGTCCGGCGGCGCGGAGTGGCAGGTGCGAGTGGTCCTGGCCAACACCGAGTGGCAGGCCGTCGGCTACCGGCTGCCCGTCGTCGCGCTGTTGCCGACCGGGCGTGAGGACGACGTCGTCGGGCACCTCGGGCCCGATGTCCTCGACGACGGCTTCGACGCCGACGAAGCGATCCGTCGGCTGGCCGCGGACCCGGCCGCCGAGGTGGGTCTGGCCCTGCTCGACCAACGCAACCTGGCCGGCCTGGGCAACCTCTACCGCACCGAGGTGCTTTTCCTGCAGGGCCTCACGCCATGGGTCCGGGTCGGCGACGTACCCGATCTGCCGGCCCTCGTACGCCGGGCCAGGCGGCTGTTGATGGTCAACCGCGACCGCTGGGAGCAGTCGACCACCGGCTCGCTGCGACCGGGTGAGGATCACTGGGTGTTCGAGCGGTCCGGTCGCCCCTGCCGCCGGTGTGGGACTCGCATCGCGACGGCCGAGCAGGGCCCGGCGCCGAGGCAGCGACTGACCTACTGGTGTCCACGCTGCCAGCTCGGGCCGGCGCCGTCCCCCACCCGGACCCGCCGGGAACGCCCCGTCGGCCGAACGAAGTACCGCTCATGAGCGAGGCGGAGCGCTTCCTCGGCGGCGGCCCGTTCACCGTCGAGCCGGTCGACCACACGCCGGTCGCCGGCGCCACAAAGTGCCTGTACCGGGTCCGTGCGGCCGACGGTCGCAGCGCGGTCGTCAAGCTGCTGCACCAGGGCGCCAACCGCCGGTGGCCGGCCGAGGCCAACAGCGCCTCGCCGTGGTGGTGGCGGCGGGAGGCGGCGGCGTACGCCAGCGCTGCCCTGCGGGAGCGGCTGGCAGCGGCCGGTCTCCAGATGCCGCGCCTGCTCGGCTCGGCCGACCGCGGACCCGCCGTCTGCGCCCTCTGGCTCGAGGACCTCACCGGCCCTCCGGGGCAAACCTGGGACGTCGAGCGGATCGCCTGTGCAGCAGCCAGTTTCGGTCGACTCTCAGCCGTCGAGCCGATCGACGAGCCCTGGCTGTCGCGCGGCTGGTTGCGCTCCTACACCCAGCTTCGCGAGAACGACGGTGTCGCCTTCGCTAAACCCTGGGGCGATCTCGAGCACCTGCGTGGGCCGGCCGAGCGGTTGTGGTCCGAGCGAGACCACTGGCTCGCGGTCCTCGACACGCTGCCGCGCAGCCTGGCCCACCTCGACCTGTGGCCGGGCAATTTGTTCGACGACGACGGCGCCACCGTTGTCACCGACTTCGCCTACACCGGCATCGCCGCGATCGGCGAGGATCTGGGCAACCTGGTGCCCGACTCGGTCGCCGACCTGTGGCAGCCCGTCACGCTCATCGACCAGCTCGACACTGCCACCTGGGAGGCTTTCGCCGGTGCCTTGCCGCCGTCGGTCGACCCCCGGCTCGCCCGGCTCGGGCTCTGCGCGAGCACCGCCGTGAAATTCTCCTGGTTCGCCCCGCGGCTCGCCGGCGTCGACGACCGGGAGGCCTGGGGCACCTTCAACGGCGCGACCTACCCCGTACAGCGCGAAGCGTTCCTGGCGAGCATCGAGCTGGTGCAGGCCCGCGCCGACGAGGCGCGCAGGCTCGCACGGTGAGATGGTTCAGCCGGGCCTACGGACCCCCACCCGGGCGCCCAGTGGGACCGGTCGACCGGGCCGTCGAGCACTACGGCCCCAAGCGGCAGCAGCGGGGTGAGTGGTGGCTCCCGACCGGCCTCAGCAACCTGCCCCTGGTCGTGTTGGTCCATGGCGGCTACTGGCGGCGCGGCTTCGACCGGCATTTGCAGGACGCGGTCGCGGTGGCGCTGATCGACCGCGGCTTCGCCGTTTGGAACATCGACTACCGCTCGAGTGCCGCACCGTGGCCGGCCACCTTGACCGACGCGGCGGCGGCGCTCGACCATGTGGCGACCTGCGAGCGGGTCGACCTGTCCCGGGTGGCCGTCGTCGGGCATTCGGCCGGTGGCCAGCTGGCTCTGTGGCTCGCCTCCCGAGGTCGCCTGGCGACCGGCGCCGTAGGTGCGGGGCCGGTCGTGCGCCCGGTGCTGGCGGTGGGTCAGGCGCCGGTTGCCGACCTTGTCGCCGGCGCGGTGCACCAGCTGGGACAGGGCGCAGTCCAGGCCCTACTGGGCGGGTCCCCCGATGGGCTGCCTGAGCGCTACGCGATCGCTTCACCGCAGGCCCTGCTGCCGCTGCCCGGCGTCCGACTCGTGCTGGTGCACGGCGACGCGGACCCGACGGTACCGGTGGGCCAGAGCCAGGCCTACGCCGAGGTTGCCGACGCGGAGCTGCACGCGCTGCCGGGCATCGGGCACTTCGAGCACCTCGACCCGGCCTCGCATGCGCTCACGCCGGTGTTCGCGGCCCTTGACACCCTCTGAGCGCTACTGCAGGCCGATGCTCAGACCACGCTCGGCCTCGGGGCGCGGGCCCAGGATCCGGCGGTCCGCCGCCTCGATGGCCAGGTCGTTGATGCTGGCCTCCCGGCGCGACATCCGGCCGTCAGCGGCGAACTCCCAGTTCTCGTTGCCGTAGCTCCGCCACCACTGGCCCGCCGCATCGTGCCATTCGTACTGGAAACGCACCGCGATCCGGGTGCCACCGAAGGTCCACAACTCTTTGCGCAGCGCGTAGTCCTGTTCACGCTCCCACTTGCCGGTCAGAAAGGCCACGATCTGCTCGGTGCCCCGCAGGAAGGTGTCGCGGTTGCGCCAGACCGAATCCGGCGTGTACGCCCCGGCGACGCGCTGTGGGTCACGGGAGTTCCAGCCGTCCTCGGCCGCTTGGACCTTGGCGTGGGCGGAGGCCTCGTCGAATGGCGGGAGCGGTGGGCGGTCGTCGGACATGGCGAGCTCCTTCGGAACGGGTCAGCCGGCCGAGCTGCCGTCGGCCTGCTGGTCTGCAGCGGGCGCGCCGGTGGTCAATGGCGCGGCGGGAGCTGCCGGTGGGGCGGCGAGCTGGTTGCCCGACAGGCTGGCCCGGATCTGGTCCAGCCGGGCCTGACCGGCAAAATCCATCGTCGACTTCTCCACCTCGAGCATCCGCCCCTCGACGCTGCTGCTGGCCAGCTCCGCCCCGCCGAGGGCCTTGGCGTACCGCGTCTCGATCTTGTCCCGGACCTCCTCCAGCGACGGGGTATTGCCTGGCGCGGCGAGCTCCGACATCGACGACAGGCTCTTGGTGACCTGCTCCTGCATCTTGGCCTGCTCGAGTTGACTGAGCAGTTGGGTCCGCTCGCCGAGCTTCCGCTGGACCACCATCGCGTTGGTCTCGACGGCCTTTTTCGCCTGCTGGGCGGCCTGCAAAGCCTGATCGTGGAGGTTCTTCAAGTCCTCCATGTTCTTCTCGCCGGACACCAGCTGGTTGGCGAAGGCCTGCGCGGTCTGCTCATACTCCGCCGCCTTCGTCGCATCGCCGCCTGTCCGCGCCTGGTCGGCCAGGACCAGGGCCTGCCGGGCCGAGCCCTGCAGCTTCTCGACCTCGCTCATCTGACGCGCCAGCCGCATCTCGAGCTGCCGCTGGTTGCCGATGACCGAAGCAGCCTGCTGCGTCAGCGCCTGGTGCTGACGCTGGGCATCCTCGATGGCCTGTTGGATCTGGATCTTGGGGTCGGCCTTCTCGTCGATCTTGGCCCCGAACGCTGCCATGAGATATTTCCAGCCCTTGATGAACGGGTTGGCCATCGACTGCTCCTGCCGCTGGGTGGGTCGAGCGCCCATCCTGCCACCCCGCCCGTCACGGCCGGGCTTGACCGTGCGCTGACCCGTGGTTGCCTAGGATTCCCACGCCGAACCGGGCGGCTCCTGCCGAGGCCCGCCAAGGCCACCCCTCCCCCGACCAGTGAGGTCCCGTGCCGTCCCGCTTGCACGTCCTGTCCACCCTGATCGCTCTGGCCCTGGTGCCTGCGTGCAGCGGCAGTGCCCCACGCCCCGCCAGCCAGGCCGCCGGCAACCCCCCCGCTAGACCGACCGCGACAGCCTCCGTGGCTGCCCCGCGATCTTCGTCGGCGGTCCCGCCGGCGGTTGATCCGCGCGACCTCTACGCCGCGGACCGGGCCGGCCTGCTCGCGCCGGAGGCCCAGCTGGCCAAGCCGCTCGTCTACGTCCCCGATGACGACGACGCCACCGTGCACGTCATCGACCCGGTCACCTACCAGGTCCTACGGGTCGAGCGGGTCGGCCGGCTTCCCCAGCACGTCACCCCGTCGTACGACCTGAAGACCCTCTGGGTCGATAACGACGCGGGCAACAGCCTCACCCCGATCGACCCGCGGACCGGTCGCTTCGGCAAGCCGGTGCCGGTCGACGACCCCTACAACCTCTACTTCACCGCCGATGGTGCGCACGCGGTCGTGGTGGCAGAACGGTTGCAGCGGCTGGACTTCCGTGACCCGCACACGATGGCCCTGCAGCACTCGCTGCAGGTGCCATGCAGCGGCGTCGACCACGCCGATTTCTCGCCCGACGGGACACACGCGCTGTTCTCATGTGAGTTCAGCGGCACGATGTTGTGGGTGGACATGGTTCACCAGCGGGTCGTCCGGCAGATCACCCTGCCGCGTCAGGGCAGCCGGCGACCAAAGCCGCAGGACGTCAAGATCAGTCCGGACGGCGCCGTCTACTACGTCGCCGACGAGAACAGCAACGGGGTGTTCCTCATCGACGCCCGGACCCTGCGGGTGCTGCGCTTCCTACCCACCGGTCTCGGTGCGCATGGGCTCTACGTGAGCCGCGACAGCTTGGACCTCTACATCACCAATCGCAAGGGAGCGTCGGTCTCGGTGCTGGCGTTCGCGCGCCGGGCGGTGCGCGCCGTCTGGCCGATCCCGGGCGGCACGCCGGACATGGGCGGGGTCTCAGCCGACGGCAAGGTGCTTTGGCTGTCTGGCCGCTACAGCCGCGAGGTGTATGCGATGAGCACCACCGACGGCCACCTGCTCGCCCGGATCACCGTCGGCGGCTCGCCACACGGGCTGTGCGTCTGGCCCCAACCGGGTCGCTACTCCCTCGGTCACACCGGCATCCTGCGGTGACCCGCCGTCCGCTGGGCGTCCTCGCGCTCGTCCTGGCCACCGCGTGCTCGGCCTCGCCATCGACCGCGCAGGCACGTCACACCTCGGCGGGCACCGGCCAGTCGGCCGCCGCCGCGCCGGCGCCTGCACACGCCGCGACCCGGCACTGGTCCTCGGGTCCGCGCCTGCCGCGGGCGGTCAGCGAGGTCGGCGTCGCATCCCTCGGCGCCGACGTGCACGTGCTCGGTGGCTACGTCGACGGCCACCCCGGCTCCACGACCCACCTGGTGCTCGACACCGCGACCGGGCGTTGGCGCACCGCCGCGCCGTTGCCGGCCCCCCTCGACCACGTCGGCGCGGTCGAGCTCGGTGGGCGGCTCTACGCCGTCGGTGGCTTCGGGGCGCGGCCCGGCGGGACGAGCACGGTCGACGCCTACGACCCAGCCACCGACCGGTGGCGCGCGGTCGCCAGTCTGCCCGGCCCCCGGGCAGCCGGTGTGGCCGTGGCGCTGGCTGGCCGGCTGCACTACGTGGGCGGAAAGATCCGTGGCCGGGACACCGGGGAGCACGACGTCTACGACCCGGCAACCGACCGCTGGGGCACCGCCGCGCCGATGCCGACGGCCCGCGACCACGCCGCCGGCGCCGTCGTCGACGGCAAGTTGTACGTCGCGGGCGGGCGGCCCGGCGAGCTGCGCACCCTGGAGGTCTACGACCCGGCCACCGACCACTGGTCGGCGGCGCCGAGCCTGCCCGCCGGCCGGTCATCCGTGGCGGGGGCGGCGTTCAGTGGGCTGTTCCTCGTGCTCGGTGGGGAAGACGCCGGGGAGCGGCACGTCGTCCGGGACGTCGATGCCTACGACCCCGCGCGCCGCCGTTGGTCCACGCTGGCCGCCTTGCCGGCCGGTCGGCAAGGCATCGGTGCGGTCGTCGTCGGCGGCCGGCTCTACCTGCCCGGTGGCGGTCCGACCGCGGGTGGTTCCGCGCAGACCGACACGCTGCTCGTCCTCGGCTGACGGGCTCGGCGTACCCGACTCGCTACGCTCTGTGCATCATGAGGGCCTTGGCATGTTGAGCCCGCATCTGCTTCCGGAAGCGATCCGCTCCTTCTCGACCTGCACGAGCTCCGATCAGGTGCTCAGTCGGGTCGCCGCGCTCGTGGTCCCTGCGCTCGGACATTGGTGCCTGGCCGACCGGCTGGACGAACCCGATCTGGTCACCCGGGTGGCGGCGCTCGGCCCCGACGGGCCGCTCCCACTGCCGTCCCGGATGGGCCATACCGACGCGCACCGCTCCTCCGCCCGCGCTGTCGGGCTGCTCGCCCAGGTGATCGATGCGCCAGGCCGGGCACTGCGGCTGTCGGCCGAGGACATCGAGGTCCTGGCGGCTTCCCCCGAGCCGCAATTGCGGGCCCAGGCCGGCTTCGCCCGACGGCTCGGTAGCACCGATGTGTTGGTGCTGGGATTGCCCGCCCGCGACCGGCTGCTCGGCGTCCTCACCCTCGGTCGCATCGCCGGCGAGTTCGACGACGAGGAGGTGGCCCTGCTCACCGATCTCGCCCTGCTGACCGGGCTCGCACTCGACCTCACTCGGCTGCTCCAGGTGCAGCGCAGCGTCTCGACGGCGCTGCAGACCAGTCTGCTGCCGCCGCTGCCGGTTCTGCCCGGGCTCACCCTTGTCGCCCGTTACGTCCCGGCCGGCCAAGGCATCGAAGTGGGCGGCGACTGGTACGACGTGTTCGTCCTGCCCGACGGTCCCGCAGCGCTGGTCATCGGGGACGCCACCGGCCACGATGCCAACGCGGCCACCCGGATGGCCGAACTCCGCCACCTCCTCCGGGGCGCCGCCGTCGACCGGGGCCGAACGCCGGCGGCGACGCTCAGCCAGCTCGACCAGGTGACCGCACATCTCGGCTCAGACTCGTCCGCAACCTGCCTCTACGCACAGCTGCACCGGTCGGCGCGACCCGACGGGTGGCGGCTGACCTGGTCGTCCGCCGGGCACCTGCCGCCGATCCTGTTGCACGACGGTCGCGCCGAGGTACTCGACACCGCACCAGATCTCATGCTGGGCGTCGAGCCGGCAACGAGCCGGCACGACCACAGCCGTGAGATCGCCGCGGGCGACCTGCTCCTGTTGTACACCGACGGGCTGGTCGAGGACCGGCGGCAGTCCTTGGACACCCGATTGGAGCATCTCGGGCAGCTGCTGGTGCGCACCGCCGGCGCCGACCCGGAGGCCCTCGCCGACCAGTTGATCGCCGAGATAGGCTCAAAAGACGACGATGTCGCCGTCCTGCTGGTGATAATCGACCTGCCAGAAGACGTGTCGACAGGCTCGTTTACTGCTCGGCCTGGAACATCCAGTGCGTCTTCTCGAGCTCGGCGATGATGGCAATGAACAGGTCCTGGGTGACCGGGTCAGCCGACTCGGTGGCATCCATCCGGTCTCGGAACCGGGTGATCATCGGGGCGAGGCTTGACACGACGTAGGTGATGACCTTGTCGACCGCGACGTAGCCGACCTCGATCGGCTCGACCTTGGACTCCTTGGCGAGCGCCTCGGTCTGCCCGTTCGGGTTGACCCCGACAGTGATGGCCCGCTCGGCGACGGTGTCGGTGAACAACCGGGACGAGTCGACCACCTCGTCGAGCGCCAGGTGGATGCTGCGGAAATTGCGGCCAATGATGTTCCAGTGCGCCTGCTTGGCGATGAGCGAGAGCTCGATCAGATCGACCAGGGCGCCCTGCAGCGCCTTACCCACGATGGCCTTGGCTTCGTCGGACAGCGGGCTCTTGACGGTGCTCACGTGTGCTCCTTGTGATGGTGGTGGTCAGTGCCGCGCGACCCCGACCGATCGACCCCGAAAGGCTCCGGGACAGGCCGTGTCGGGCCCCCGCAACGACAGTCTTGCCCCCTGCCGTAAGGGCTCACCCCTTGACGGCCGAAGCAACTGACCGGTGCTCAGTCAGGCCGCGACGACATCGACTGGGCGAGCCATCGCCACTGTTGGGCGCTCGGCGCCGACGGGTTCGAGCTGCGGGACATCGACCGGCATCGGGATGGGGACCGGCTGCGGCTCGATTACGGCGAGCGTCTCGCTGACCTCGCGTAGGACGTCGGACAGGCGCACGCCAAGTGCTCGGCAGATGCTGGCGAGTAACTCCGAGGAGGCTTCCTTCTGTCCGCGCTCAACCTCGGAGAGATAGCCCAGGCTCACCCGAGCTGACCCGGAGACCTCACGAAGGGTGCGCTGCTGCTTCAGCCGGGTCTCCCGCAGCGAACTGCCGAGGAGGGTGCGCAGCACCGCCATTGCCTCTACCTCCAGGTCTCAGGTCCTCGCCGTACTCAGAGACGGAGGCAACGTTACCCGTCTGCACCCCACCGGGCACAACCATCGCACCGGCCGGTCACTTCCGCGCCGTCAACGCACGCCGCAGCAGGTCCAGGGCAGCGGTCACGGTGAGTAGCCGCACGCGGTCACGGTCACCGGGCAGGCGCACAGTCCGTACTTGGCTGCCGGACGGCCCGGCGAGCGCGATGTGGACCGTCCCGACGGGCTTACCCTCTTGCTCGCTCGGGCCTGCCACGCCGGTCACGCCGATCCCCCAGGTGGCACCGAGCCTGCTCCGCGCGCCGGCCGCGAGGGCATCGGCGGTCTCGGCTGACACCGCACCGTGGGTGGCGAGCAGCGCTTCGGGCACCCCGGCAAGGGAGCCCTTCAAGTCGGTGGCGTAGACCACGAGGCCACCACGGTAGGTGGCGGACGAGCCGGGCTGTTGCGACAACGTCGCGCTGAGTAGCCCGCCGGTCAGCGACTCGGCCACCGCGACGCTCTCCCCGCGACTGGCAAGCAGGCCATGGACCACCCCGTCGAGGCTCTCGTCGTCGTAGCCCCAGACGACGTCGCCGAGCGCCGCCGCGCAGGCCGCGACCAGCGGCTCGAGCAGCGCCGGGTCGTCGGCGGTGGTGAAGCGGACCCGCACAACCGCGCCGCCGGCCAGGTAGGCCAGGGCCACACCGGCGGGGACGGTGATCGCCGCTTCGACCAGCTCGGCCACCGCCGACTCGCCGAGCCCGGCGCAGCGCAGCGTGCGGGTGACGACCCGGGTGCCGGAGCGTTCGGCCAGTCGCGGCAGGACCAGCCCGGCGACGGCGCGCATCTCGTGCGGCGGTCCGGGCAGCGCGATGACGATGGCGCCACCGGTCTCCAGCCACAGGCCCGGCGCCGTGCCGACCGGGTTGTCGATGGCCTCGGCCCCGTCGGGCACGTCGGCCTGCTTGAGCACGACGTCCTGCATGGCGAAGCCGTACGCCGCGAAGCGCTCCCGGAGCTGGTCCTCGATGGCCGGCACCCGGCGCAGCGGCACCCCTGCCACCAGGGCGACCGCGTCTCGGGTGAGGTCGTCGACCGTCGGGCCGAGTCCGCCGGTGAGGACCACGACGTCGGCGTCCTCGATCGCCCGGCGCAGGGCGACCGCGAGCCGGCTGACGTCGTCACCGACCATCGCCGAGTGGACGACCTGGACGCCGGC
Source organism: Frankiales bacterium (assembly GCA_043762595.1). GTDB lineage: Bacteria > Actinomycetota > Actinomycetes > Mycobacteriales > SCTD01 > JAYSQK01. The sequence goes on along the minus strand of JAYUMN010000358.1, from coordinate 4,510 downwards.
GGCGGCGAGCTGCTCGCCAAGCCAGGCGGCGTTGCTGTTGACGATGTCGCCGAGCAGCAACTCGTCGCCGACGGCGAGCACCGCGCCGTTCACCGCCGGGCCACCCGGCGGGCCCGCTTCATCTCGGCCCGCGGGCTGGTCCGCCGCAGCGTCAGCGCTCGCGCGACGTAGTCGACACCGGTCAACAGGGTGACGACGACCGCGAGCACCATCACCGCGGCCCGCCCGCTGGCGAGCGGGCCGGTGAGCGGTAGGACGTACAACCCGATGGCCAAGGCCTGCAGGAGCGTCTTGAGCTTGCCGCCGCGGCTGGCTGGGATAACACCGTGCCGGATCACCCAGAACCGCAGCAGGGTCACACCGACTTCGCGGACGAGCACGAGAACGGTGACCCACCAGGGCAACTCGCCGAGCAGCGACAGCCCGATCAACGCCGCCCCAATGAGCGCCTTGTCGGCGATCGGGTCGGCAAGCTTGCCGAAGGACGTGACGAGGTTGCGGCTACGGGCCAGCTGGCCGTCGACCCGATCGGTGTAGGAGGCGAGGGCGAACACCCCCCATGCGCCGATCCGAAAGCCCCGGTCGTCGCCACTTTTGGCCAGCAGCAGCGCAGCGAAGACCGGCACCAGCAGTAGCCGGAGGACGGTGAGGGCGTTGGCGATATTCCAGGCACTCGCTGCCGACAACGGCAGGGCGACCGGATCGCCGGCGACCGGGGCAGCCGGCCCGTCAAGGGCGTCGGCGGTCATGGGTGCAGGGCAGCCGGGATGAGCTGCGCCACCAGGTCGACACCTTCGCTGCCGGTGACGACCGCAGTCACCAGCTCGCCGACCCGCAGGCCCGGTCCGTGCAGGGTCGTCGAGCCGTCGACCTCGGGCGCCTGATGTGCGGCCCGCCCCTCAGCCGTGTCGCCCTCGACCGATTCGATGAGCACCTCGACCTGTTCGCCGAGACGCTCCTCGGCTCGCTGGTTGGTGAGCTCCTCGGCGAGTGCCTGCAGCCGGGCCAGTCGGGCATCAACGACGTCCTGCGGCACGTGGTCGGCGAGGTGTTCGGCCTCGGTGCCGTCCTCGTCGGAGTAACCGAACACCCCGATCGCGTCGAGCCGGGCGGCCAGCAAGAAGCGCTCCAGCTCGGCCACATCGCTCTCGGTCTCCCCGGGGAACCCGACGATGACGTTGCTGCGAACCCCGGCGTACGGGCTGACCGAACGGATCTGGGCGAGCAGGTCGAGGAACCGGTCGGTGTCGCCGAACCGGCGCATTCGGCGCAGCACGGTGGCCGAGGCGTGCTGGAAGCTCATGTCGAAGTAGGCCGCGACGCCAGGTGTGCCGGTGAGCGCCAAGACGAGTGAAGGGCGCATCTCGGCCGGCTGTAGATACGACAGTCGCACCCGCTCGATGCCGTCGATCTCGGTCAGGGCGGGCAGGAGCGATTCGAGCAGCCGAAGGTCGCCGAGATCCTTGCCGTACGACGTGCTGTTCTCACTCACCAGGACCAGCTCGCGGACGCCGTGCTCGGCCAGCCAGCTGGCTTCGGCGAGGACGTCGGCGGGACGGCGGGACACGAAGGCGCCACGGAAGCTCGGGATGGCGCAGAAGGAGCACCGCCGGTCGCAGCCGGACGCCAGCTTCAGCGGGGCGACCGGACTGTTGTCGAGCCGACGCCGCATGACCACTGGGCCCCCGGCGTGGCCGGGGATGCCGATGTCGATCGCGCCGGGTTCGACGCTGGCGGCGCGCTGGACCGGGCTGATCGGCAGCAGCTTGCGGCGGTCGCCCGGGACGTGACTTGGTACGGCGACGCCATCGACAACCGACTGAAGATGCTCGGCGAGGTTGGCGTAGGCGTCAAAGCCGAGGACCGCGTCGGCCTCGGGGAGCTGGGCCGCCAGCTCGGCACCGTATCGCTCGGCGAGGCACCCGACGGCGACCACCTTCGCACCGGTGTCGGCGGCGGCCAGCAGGGTGTCGATGCTGTCCTTCTTGGCCGATTCCACGAAGCCGCAGGTGTTCACCAGATACACATCCGGCGTCTGGTCCTGGCCTTCGGGGTCCTCGACGATGTCCCAGCCAGCTGCGTCGAGCCGACCGGCCAACTCCTCGGAGTCGACCTCGTTTCGGGCACACCCGAGCGTGACGAGGGCAAGACGGCGGCCGGTCACCTGACCGAGCCTACCGGCGGCTCAGGCCGGGGCGAGACCGCTCGCGGTGCAGGCGAACCGCCGCACGGCGCCCGAGCTGCCAGCGGCGCCACTATCGCGGCCACCGCAGTTCAGATTGACCGCAGAGGCGTTGCCGACCACCACCCGCAGCCGGCTCGCATCGGTGAAGTCCTTGAAGTCGCCATCGCGCAGCACGCCCTCGAACAAGGTGCCGGTCGCGTTGCCGACGCTGACCCAGGACTGGCCGCCGATCACCCGGACGCGGAGCTGCACGCCGGTCACCGGCAATCGCTTGGCGGTCAACCCGGGGTCGACCGACGGGGGCGGAGTGGCCTTTGGTGCAGTCCGGGGGCCGGCGGTTGCGGTGGGCTGCCCCGCGCCCGACAGACCGTCGACCGACTGGGGCCGCTTTGCGGCGGGGCCCTTGGCGAATGCAATGCCAAGGACGACCACCAGCACGCCAAGGGCGCCCACGACCGCCACCCCCCAACGCGGGCCGCGGCGCTCGGTCGAGGTGACGGGCTGCGCGCCGAAGACGCTGCCGGTCCTGGCCACCCGGACCGGCCGGTCAGGGGGTGGGGGCTCCGCGGCCATCGGCGCCCGACCGGTCAGGTCATCGAATCGGGCCACCAGCGGCGCGGGGTCGATCCCGATGGCGGCGGCGATGGCGCGCAGGTGTCCCCGGGCGTAGATGGCGGCGCCGGAGGATTCGAACCGGTCTGCCTCGAGGTCACGGATCAACGTCGGCCGGATCCGGGTCCACTCGCTGACCTGCTCCACGGAGCGGCCCGCTGCCTCGCGGGCGGCGCGCACGCTCGCCCCGAGGCTGGTCACGGCAGCTGGGTCGGGCAGGGCATCGGCGGGCGGGTCCAAGGGCACTGGCTGCGCCTTCCCGAACAGTGGGCTGAGACATCAATGATAAGTGCGTCGGCCCTCTGGCACCAAGCCCCATCAGGCTCCACCTCAGGTCGATCCGGGACCCGCGCCTCGCCCGCCGTTTCGTCGCAGTCCAGCCGGGCCGGTCCGCAGGTCCAGGTGCATCAGCACCTGGTCGAAGCGCTCGTCGCCCACCGCGACCAGATCGGGACGGCGTCCGGTCACGACGAAGCCAAGCCCGGCGTAGAGCCGCAGCGCACCGTGGTTGTTGCCGCGGCACTCCAAGGTCAGCATCTCGACGCCGGCCGCCCGCGCGTCACCGACCAGCGCCTGGACCACAGCCCGCCCGACACCCCTGCCCCGGGCCTGCGGATGGGTCATCACTTTGGTCACCTCGGCCGCCTGCCGCAGCGGGGCCGGGCCATGCCGGCGCCACGCCCCGGAGCCGACCAGCAGCCCGGATCCGTCGTACCCGGTGACGAGTCGCGCACCATCGCCCAGGAGGCCATCGAGCCACCCGTCGACCTCCTGCGGCGGTGGCACCTGCATCCAGCCGACCGCGCCACCGGTCGCGGCCACCGCCTGCACCAGCCGCACGAGGCCGGAGCGGACCTCCGCGTCCGGCGGACCGTCGATCCAGCGCAGGAGCACCGAGACACTGTAGGGGCGGCCGGTACGACGGTTGCGGGGAACCCCGCACCGCCGAAACCCAGCCTGCGCAACGATCATTCAGGCCGGGTGAGTTGATCTTTGCGCAGGACCGCCGCATGGCTGCGCCCTAGGCCGCTCAATGATCAACAACTGAGGTTGGGCCGGGGCAGGGGTGGTCGAGGACGAACTGCCGGATCCGGGTTCAGGGCTCGGCGGCGTGCTCGGCCAAGGACCGGTCGAGCAACAGATGGGGCACGCCCTCGAACACGACGAACTCGGCCTCGACCGGTGCGCCGTCGGCCATCGCGCGGGTGTCCCCGACCGGGATATGGGCGCCGGCGACTGGCACATCGGCAGGGCCCTCGATCAAGCCCCGCCACGAAGCACGATGAGCACGCTGTCGACCTCGTCCGGACGGATCAGCACGTCGCGTGCCTTCGAACCCTCGGTCGGACCAACGATCCCCCGGCTCTCCATCAGGTCCATCAACCGGCCGGCCTTGGCGAAGCCGACGCGAAGCTTTCGCTGCAGCATCGAAGTCGAGCCAAATTGGGTGCTGACGACCAGTTCGACCGCCTGGCAGAGCAACTCGAGGTCGTCACCGATTTCCTCGTCGACCTCGCGTTCCTTGACCGGCACAACAACGATGTCCTCACGGAACGCCGGCTGGCGCTGCGCCTTGCAGAACGCGACGACAGCCGCGACTTCGGCATCGGAGACGTAGGCCCCCTGCACCCGGATGGGCTTGCTCGCGCCCATCGGCAGGAACAGCGAATCGCCCTTGCCGATGAGCTTCTCGGCACCGGGCTGGTCGAGGAT
>JAYUMN010000357.1:0-3199 GCA_043762595.1 Frankiales bacterium | reverse complement strand
CTGCAGTCCACCGATGACCAGCCGGCTGATGCTGCCTGCGCGCACCAGGGTCCGATCGACCAGCCGAACCGGCGCAACAGGGACGAACCGGTCTCCCGTCGCGGAGTAGAAACCGACGATGTCGACCAGGGCTCGGACGGTCCCGCGCGCGACCGAGAGCTGGACGCTGCCATCGGCGCCGAGGCTGGCGGCCACGGCCACCGACGCCGTCTGCCCGGCGACCAGGTTGATGTTGCTTGTGCGGGCGCGGGGTGGCGCCCCGGTGGGATAGACCTCGATGTCGGTCGGACCCTGCGCTCCGAGCACAGTGAGGTTGACAACGACAGCGGTGACGTGGCTGCTGTCCGGTACACCGGCGACGCCGCGCAGGACGACCCGACGGTCCGCGCCGGCTGCGACGTTGCCGCTGCCGTCGCCCGTGTCGAGGATCCGAATTGGACGCAGGGGGGTGTAGCGCGCCCCACTCTGGTTGCTGCTGTCGCCGTACCAGCCGACGGCGTCCAGTGCGACGTCAGCCGACGAGGCGGAGGTGGACAGCTCCACCGTGCCGCCGGCACCGACCGGGACAGTCACCAGGTTGGCGACCGTACGCCGCGCCGGCCAGTTCAGGTTGGAGGTGCGCGGGCTCGGCCGGTGGCCGGTCGGGAAGATCACCAGGTCACCCGCACTGGGCGGCCGGGCCACCACGGCGGCCAGGACCACGGCCGCAACCCCGCTGGTGGGGACGCCACCGCGGCCCAGCACCGGCACGACGCGCCTGGCGCCGGCGGTCACCGGGGGCCCGGCTGAACGAGTGTCGAGGATCCGGAACGGGACGAGCGGGTGGTAGAGCCCAGCGGTCCCGCTGCCCGGGTCGGCCGTCACGGTCAGGGTGGCCGGGTCGGTCGTCACCGTCGCGATGGGGTCGGTGAACACGGCCCGGTACTGCTCACCCGACTGCTGCGCCGTCGGCGTCACCGAGAAGCTGGCGCCGTGCTGCCCGGCCAGGTCGGTAAACGAGATGCCCCCGTCGGTCGAGACCTGCCACTGCAGCGCCGTCGCGGCCGGCGACGCCGCGGCGCTGAACTGCGCGGGCTGTCCGACCGGCACCGTCTGGCCCACCGGTTGACCGGTCACCACCGGGGCGCCCGCGGCCTGGGTTGCCGAGACGAGGAACTGGTGTGCCTCGACGGTGTCCACCCGCAGGTCCTGATCGTTGGTGCAGGTGCCCTGGTCGGTCAGCGCCACCACGACCCGGGTGGCCGGAACGAGATCGGGACCGCCGGAGTCGCCGTCGCAGCTGTTCCCGCTTCCAGCCGTCAGGTAGAGCCAGGTCGCGTCCCGGCCGACGACGCGCTCGGTCGCCGAGCGACGCTGGCCGACATGGGGCTGTCCGGTGCCGACGACGGTCAGGACCGGATCCGGTTGGTTGTCCTCCCGGGCCGGGGCGCCAACCACCGCTGGCTCGATCGCCGGCCCTGCGGTCAGCACGATCGCCGCGAGGTCGTGCGCCTGGGACACCGACGGCTGGTAGCTCCCAAGCACGTAGTAGGTCCCGGTGTAGCGCGGTGAGCTCGCGGTGTGTACGGCCCCGAACTCCACCTGCCAACCCTGACCGGTCGCCGGCCCGGCGCCGCTGGACAGGCAGTGCGCGGCGGTCAGGACCGCCACCGCGCCATTGTCGGCCCGGACCAGGACACCGCTGCAGCTCGGGGTGCTCGCGCCCGGTCCGAACAGCGCCGCGACATATGGGTGCGCCGTCCCATCGCTCCCGCCCCCGGTGATCGCGGCGGCGGGAGCGGCGCTGAGCGCCGGGACGGCGAGCAGCACAGCGGCCAGCAGGGCCCGACAACCGAGCGAGACTGGCGCGGCTGTGCTCACCAGCGGCAGAGTAGGGCACGACCGGACGTCCGCTCAGGCGGCGTACAGGAGGGTCGCGACATGATGATGTCGGCACCCGCGCACGGGTAAGTCGCGCCGCGACACGCACCTGGCTTGCAGCATCGACCGGCCGGCGAAAGGAAGAATCATGATCATGGCTTTTCGTCAGCACAGCTCCGGCATCGTCCGCCGCCGCCGGCTCGTGGCCGGCCTGTTCGTGCTGACCCTGGCCGGCTGCAGCACGATCATCGCCCGCGCGGGCGATGATCGGGCGGCTGCCCCGACCCCGCACCGCACGGCCAGCCCTGCGGTACCGATCCCGCCGACGGCCGAACGCGGTGGCCGGCTCGCGATCTACGCCCACACCGGCGTCGGGCAGTTCACCGCCGCGACCCGCAACGTGCCCTACCGGCTGTACGTCCCGCAGAGCGCTGGCCGGGGCGTCGATGTCGTGGACCCGGTCAGCCTCAAGATCGTCGGGCACTACGTAACCGGGCTCGACCCGCAGCACGTCGTCCCGTCGTACGACCTCAAAACGCTCTACGCCACAAACGACCTGGCGAACACCTTGACGCCCTTCGACCCGCGGACCGGACGGCCTTCCGGACCGAACATCCCGGTCGATGACCCGTACAACATGTACTTCACCCCGGACGGCCGGCAGGCGATCGTCATCGCCGAGCAGCGGCAGGCGCTCGAGTTCTACGACGCCCACAGCTTCGCGCCGGTCATGACCGTCCGGCTCGACTGCGCGGGCGTCGACCACGCCGACTTCTCCGCCGACGGCACGTTTCTGATCGCTTCGTGCGAGTTCGCGCACCGACTGGTCAAGCTCGACCTGCGCAGCCGTCGCGTCGTCGGCTATCTGGACCTGCCCGGGTCGTCGCCGCAGGACGTCCGACTCGGCCCGGACGGCCAGACGTTCTACGTCGCCGATAAAAACCTCGGCGGAGTGCACCTGATCGACGCGGCCCGCTTCGCCGAGGCCGGCTTCCTGCCGACGGGGCGCGATGCCCACGGCATCTATCCCAGTCGCGACGCCCGCCGGTTGTTCGTGAGCAACCGCGGCTCGGGCACCATCTCAGTCATCGACCCGGTACGCCGGGCCGTCGTCGCGACCTGGCGGCTGCCGGGCGGCGGCAGCCCGGACATGGGCGGCGTCAGCCCGGACGGCAAGGCCCTCTGGCTGTCCGGTCGCTACGACGCCAGAATCTACGAGATCTCCACGCTAGACGGCCATCTCATCGCCCAAGTGCGCATCCCGAACAAGCCGCACGGGATGTGCGTCTGGCCGCAGCCCGGGCGCTTCTCACTCGGCCACACCGGCGACATGCGCTAG
>JAYUMN010000356.1:0-3289 GCA_043762595.1 Frankiales bacterium | reverse complement strand
GAGCGGGGCGGGCACGAGCAGCGGCCGGTGAGGCGTTGGAACAGCGTGGTTGACGAGGCGGCGTGACACGCGGCGGGGACGCGGGTGACAGGGGCTGCCGGGGGTCACAGGCGCGGCGATGAGATGGCAGCTATCGAGGTCGAGGTGGGGAAGGCGGTCGCTCATGCGGGGGAGCCAAGGGGCGTTCGGGCGCAGCCGCGGCGGCAGGTCAGCGGCGAACCCGTGATCGGCTCAGGGGAGATTGCTGCCACGCCGACGTGGGGGCCCGCACGTCGGCGTGCAGGGTCCGCTGGAGACAACCTTCGATTGCTTGAGTGCGCACAGTCCCGTCCCGCCCGCCAGGTCCACCAAGCGGTCGTTGTCGCTGTCGGGACCGGCCTCACCGCAGGCGTTGGTGCCCAAGACGCGAAGGGCTGCTGGGGCCGGTGCGCGGAGCGGCGGCGAGAAGGGCCCGGCGGTGCCGCGTGCCACGCTCGGCTCGAGGCCAGCGCGTTGTCCGACCTTGCCCCGTGCCGGACCCGAGCACAACCGTGCCTCTCCAAGTGGCGGCCGACTCGAGGTCATGTGGCGACGACTTCACGGTTGGATCAGGGGGTGGTGCCTACTCGGGGCGTCTGGGGCGGGGCGGCTGCCCAGCGGTCCGTCGTTTAGTCGACACCCTGGGACAAGGTGGGTTTCGAGGGGCCGCGCACCAGCGCTCACCTGCGGTGGGGCGCTTTTGGGGCAGCCGGTCCGGGGCTGGGGCGCCTTTGGGGCAGGTCGAGTAGACGCTGCTGGGCGCCATGAAGCCACTTTCCCCAGGGAGCTCACGATGGATCACCTCGACCCGCAGGACTTGCATAACCTGCCGCCCGCCCTTGATCTGCCCCAGGCGGCCGCCCTGCTGGGCATCAGCCGGACTGGACCCACGAGCTGGTGCGCACGAACGGCTGGCCCAGCCCGGTCCTGCGGCTTGGGCACTGGATCAAGATCCCCACCCAGCCGCTGCTCGAACTGCTCGGCTTGTCCACAGCCTCGCAAACTGGGCAGCCCCCAGCTCCCAGGGCGCAGGCAAGCTGACTGATCATGGCCGGCACGGTGTTCAAGCGATGCGGTTGTCGCGGCGACGACGGCAAGCTGCTCGGCGCGTCCTGCCCGAAGCTGACGGGCAAGAACCACGGTGGCTGGTCGTTCAAGGTTGAGCTCCCCGTCGGAGCCGACGCGCGGCGCCGGCGGGCAGGTACCGGCGGCTTCGCCACCAAGCGGGAGGCCGAGGTCGCCCTTACCGACCTGTCCGACCGGGTCAACAAGCGCACCCACGTCGGCACTGGGAAGCAGACGGTTGGGGAGTACCTCGAGAGGTGGCTGGCCGGGAAGGTCGCCCTGCGCAGCACGACGGCCAAGGGCTACCGCGAGCACCTCGACCTCTACCTGCTGCCGGCCCTCGGGTACTTGAAACTCACCGAGCTGCACGAAAGCGACGTCGAGGCGTTGTTCGTGACGATGCGGCTGATTGGCGTCCCGGGTGTAGCGAGGACCGCCCATCCGGAGCTGTCGGCGCTCATGGCCGCCCGCACGACTGGCCAGGTCCCGAAGCGGCTCGCCCCGGCGACCCAGCGGCGCATCCACGCGACCCTGCGTGCGGCGCTGAACACGGCAGTGAAGCGCCGGCTCATCGCCTACAACCCTGCCGTGCACATCGAGCTGCCCCGCGGCCCCCGTCCCAAGGCGGTGATCTGGAATGCGGAGCGGACCGCCCAGTGGCGAACCTGGCGCGACCGGAAGCGCGAGCTCACCGAGGCCGTCATGTCGCCGAACGAAAGGTACGACGGGCCGCCAGAGCCGCCGACCCCGCGCCCCTGGAGAACACCATGAAGCTGGCCCGAGCCGCGCTGCTCGACCACACCCGGAGCTGGACCCCACCGGCCGTCGCGGTCTGGACCCCAGCGCAGACCGGCCAGTTCCTGGACAGCATCGAAGACCATCGGCTGTACGCGCGCTACCACCTCATCGCGTTCCGCGGACTGCGTCGCGGCGAAGCCATCGGGCTGCCGTGGTCCAACGTCGACCTCGACAACGGCTTCCTGACGGTCAGCACCCAAATCGTGCAGCTCGGCTGGGCCACTGAGCACGCCGCGCCGAAGTCCGACAGCGAAGGCGTCGTCGCCCTCGACCGCGGCACCATTGACGCCCTTCTCGATCACCGAAGCCGACAGCGGCAGGAGGCCGCGGCCCACCCCACCGTCTGGCAGAACACCGGCCTGGTGTTCACCCGCGAGGACGGCACCGAGCTCCACCCCGAGCTGGCCAGCCGCACCTTCGACCGGCTCGTCCCGCGCCGCCGACCTGCCGCCGTTGCGGCTGCATGACCTACGGCACGGCGCGGCGACTTTGGCGTTGGCCGCAGGGGTCGACCTGAAGGTCGTCTCAGACATGCTGCGGCACTCCTCGATCACCATCACCGCCGACACCTACATCTCGGTGCTGCCCGAGACAGCTCGCGCCGCGGCCGAAGCGGCGGCCGCCGTCGTGCCGCGCCGTGGTGGGCCGTCCTGGCCCGCACCAGCCGCTCCGGTCCCACATTGGTCCCACATGATCTTGGAGACGACGCTGGGCCCCTGCCCTGAAAGGCAAAAGCCCAGTTCAGGGGTGGTGGGCCGCCAGGGGATCGAACCCTGAACCCGCGGATTAAAAGTACGGGAGTGCGCCTTCTCCGACTCGCGCCGACTCGCGCCGACTCGCGCCGGGGCGCCCCGTACAAAGTGCAGAACTCCCTGCGTAACAGCCGAAGTCACTGCGGACCGAAAGTATGCGTCGGAGCGACTCGGAAAGACACGGATCCTGTGGGGGCGCCTTGGTCCGAGGGGCGGCGGAGGGGCGTCCGCCCAGGGCATTCGACCCGACGCCGGTTGGCGGCGGTGGCCGCGAGGTACACTTGGCCCGTCCGGAACCGCGCGCGGACGATGGCTTTTAGAGAGGCTCCCCACGCCGGATGGTGCGGAGAGGCTGTCATACCGCTCGGTTTACCTGACCCGGGCGCGGTTTCAGCCAGGTCCACCTGAGCCCGGTGGCAAACCCCTACTGGGTGCGCCATGCGGCCTTTCTGCTGTTTCGGCCCTCCCGGTCCTCGCGAGCATCTGGGAGTCCGAATGAACGACAGCAAGAAGACCGGCGCGGCGTACGAGTGGCTCGACCGCGCGGGCGCTGCGGCGTATCTCGGTGTCACGACCCGCCAGATCAGCCGATGGGCTGGACAGCACAAGATCGGCTACACGCGTCTCGGCCTCTCCCTCTGCTTTGAGAAGGCCGA
>JAYUMN010000355.1:0-1656 GCA_043762595.1 Frankiales bacterium | reverse complement strand
GGTCGAGGGAGCGCCGTCTTCGCCGGCGAGGCAGGCGATCGCCGGGCTTGCCGGGACGCTGGTGGGCGCTCCGCCGGGCGGTCGCCGCCGGCGTTTCGGCCGCCGTTGAGCAGCGCTGTCGGCCGGGTCGGGCCGACCGGGCCATCAGCTGCTCGGTCTGAGCGGTCGCCCCGGCCACTGCCCGCCACCTCTGTCGGGGTCAGCCGCGGACGCCGTACTTCCCGAGCTCCTGCCTCGCGACGGTGCGCACGTGCACCTCGTCCGGTCCGTCGGCGAGGCGCAGGGTGCGCATTCCGGCCCACATCTGGGCGAGTGGGAAGTCGTCGGAGACGCCACCACCGCCGTGCACCTGGATCGCCCGGTCGAGCACCGCGAGCGCGACCCGCGGGGCGATCACCTTGATAGCGGCGATCTCGGTGCGGGCGCCGCGCGCCCCGACGTTGTCGATCATCCAGGCGGCCTTGAGGGTCAGCAGCCGGGCCTGCTCGATCTCCATCCGTGATTCGGCGATCTGCTGCTGGACGACCCCCTGCTCGGCCAGCGGCTTACCGAAGGCCACCCGCGAAGCGGCCCGCTCGCACATCAGCTGCAGCGCCCGCTCGGCAACGCCGATCGAGCGCATGCAGTGGTGGATCCGGCCGGGCCCGAGCCGGGCTTGCGCGATCATGAAGCCGTCCCCCTCGTTGGCTATCAGGTTCGCGGCCGGCACCCGGACGTCGTGGAAACGCAGCTCGTTGTGGCCGTGCTGGTCCTGGTAGCCAAAGACCGGCAGCGCGCGGATGTTCTCGACGCCGGGGGCGTCCATCGGCACCAGGATCATCGACTGCTGGCGGTGCACCGACTCCGTCGGATTGGTCTTGCCCATCACGATCATGATTTTGCACCGTGGGTCCGCGGCGCCGCTGATCCACCACTTGCGCCCGTTGATGACGTAGTCGTCGCCGTCGCGGACGATCGAGGTGGCGATGTTGGTCGCGTCGGACGAGGCGACGTCCGGTTCGGTCATCGCGAACGCCGAGCGAATCTCGCCCTCGAGCAGCGGTTGCAGCCACTGCGCCTTCTGTTCCGCGGTGCCGAACATGTGCAGCACCTCCATGTTGCCCGTATTCGGTGCATCGCAGTTGATCGCCTCGGGGGCGATGTGCACTGACCAGCCAGTGATCTCGGCGAGCTGGGCATACTCCACGTTGGTCAGCCCGGAGACATCGGGCAGGAACAGGTTCCACAGGCCACGGTTGCGGGCCTCGGCCTTGAGCTCCTCGACGACCGGCGGCAGTGAGTGGTCGCCGTACCCCTTCTCCCGGCGGTACAGCTCGTACAGCTCCTCAGCCGGGAAGACCTTGTCGTCCATGAAGGACTGCAGGCGGGCCTTGAGGTCCTGCGCCTTGGCGGTGGGAGCGAAGTCCACGGGAAGCCTTTCTAAGAGGAGGCGGCGGGTGCGGCGTGCGCACTGGTCCAGCCACCATGCCACTGCCCGTTCCGGCTGCGCCACAGGGCGCCGATCGCGGCCTCGCCTAGGCTCCGTAGCTGTGCGGATCCCCTCCGGTGACCTAGCCCCCGCCCGTCGCCGCAAGCGCTACGGCGGTAGCTACGGTCGGTCCAAGCGGCGCACCGGCCGGGTGCTGCTCGCCCTGGTCGTCCTGGTCGGCGGCGGCG
>JAYUMN010000354.1:0-8249 GCA_043762595.1 Frankiales bacterium | reverse complement strand
GACGAGATGGTCGGCGACACGCCGAGAGAGGCGACCAGATCATCAAGATCGGCCAGCCAGCGGGGGCTGCAGTGCTCCGCCGGCCAGTTCCCGCGTCGTACGACGGATCTGAAGCGGGAAGGTCACCCCAAAAGGGGCCACGGCGGTTGGGTAGGTGGGGGCCACGTCGGCAGGCGGGCGGGACCAGCGGCTGTGGCGGCTCCTGCGTTGGCAGGCGGGCGGGACCGGCGACGACTCAGGCGCCCTCCACGGCGCCGATCAGGGAGTCTGTGCGGCATCGCACGCTCGACGGAACGGGGGCGGGCTGAGCGGCGGGGGCGGGCTGATCGGCGGGCCCGGCGGCATCGGTGGCGCGGCCGGCGGCGGCGCTGTCTGGCGCAGGCCGCCGAAGGCCAACGCCACCAGGGCGTCCGCGACCTCGGACACGTCGTGGACGCCGGGGCGGTACCACTCGATCAGGCTGTTGACCATGCCGAACAGCAGCCGTGTCACCAGCCGCGGGTCGAGGTCGGCGCGGATGTCGTCCTCGTCGATGGCCGACTGGACCAGCGCGCTGAGCCGGGTGTCGAACTCCCGCCGCCGGGACAGCGCCCACCGCTCGGCCTCGGTGTTGCCGCGCACCCGCAGGAGCAGCGTGACGTAGGGCAGGAGCTCAACGAGTACGTCGGCGCTGCGTCGGAGCACGTGCTCGAGCCGGTCAACGGCCCGGCCGACAGTGGCAGGGGGCTCGTCGAGGACCGCGAACAGCGCGTCGACGGCCCGGGCGACGGCGAGCCGGAGCAGCTCCTCCTTGCTGGCGACATGGTGGTAGAAGGTCGACTTGGTCAGCCCGGTGGCCCGGCCGAGGTCGTCCATGCTCGTGGCGTCGTAGCCACGGGCCAGAAACTCCCGCGCGACCACTTCTAGCAGCTCGTCCGGGCTGAACCGGGCCGGCCGGCCCGGCCGCCGGGCCGACGGCGGGGTCTCGGTCACCCCTCGACGCTAGCGGCCCGCACCTTGACAGCGGGCACCACCCGGCGCAGTATTCGACCAACCGTTCGGGATTGAGAGAGGCCGCTGTGGTGTCCGAAGAGCAGACGTTCCAGGAGCGAATCGACGCCGACGATCGGGTCGAGCCCCGGGACTGGATGCCGGCGGGCTACCGGCGCACCTTGATCCGGCAAATCGCCCAGCACGCCCACTCGGAGATCATCGGCATGCAGCCCGAAGGCGCCTGGATCACCCGCGCACCGTCACTGCGGCGCAAGTGCATCCTGGTGGCCAAGGTTCAGGACGAGGCCGGCCATGGTCTCTATCTCTACAGTGCGGCCGAGACTCTCGGCGTCGACCGCGCCGAGCTGCTCGACCTGCTGCACGCGGGCAAGCAGAAGTACTCCACGATCTTCAACTACCCGACCACCAGCTGGGCCGATGTCGCCGCGATCGGCTGGCTCGTCGACGGGGCCGCGATCGTCAATCAGGTCCCCCTCACCCGCTGCTCCTACGGTCCCTACGCCCGGGCGATGACCCGGGTGTGCAAGGAGGAGAGCTTCCATCAGCGGCAGGGTTTCGAGGCGATGACCGTGCTCGCGGGCGGCACCCCCGAGCAGCGCCGGATGGCCCAGGCGGCCCTCGACCGCTGGTGGTGGCCGGCGCTGATGATGTTCGGGCCCAGCGACACCGAGAGCCCCAACAGCGCCCAGTCGATGGCCTGGGGCATCAAGCGCTTCTCCAACGACGAGCTGCGGCAGCGCTTTGTCGACGCAACCGTCCCGCAGGCCGACCATCTCGGCCTGAACATCCCCGATCCTGAGCTGTCCCTGGACGGTGACCACTACCGCTTCGGCGAGCTCGACTGGGCGGAGTTCTTCGCCGTGATGCGTGGCGACGGCCCCTGCAACCGCGAGCGCCTCGCCAACCGGGTCGCCGCCCACGACGAAGGTGCCTGGGTGCGCGAGGCCGCGCAGGCGTACGCCGGGAAACAGCTGGTCCGGCGGGCTGCATGAGCTCGGAGCCGCTGTGGGAGGTGTTCGTGCGACCGAAGCGCGGGCTCGCCCACACCCACGTCGGCAGCCTGCACGCCCCGGACGCGCACATGGCCCTGCGCAACGCCCGTGACGTCTACACGCGGCGTCAGGAGGGCGTCAGCATCTGGGTCATCCCGGCTGCCGAGGTGGTCGCGAGCAGCCCGGCCGAGAAAGACGCCTTCTTCGACCCCGCCGGCGACAAGGTCTACCGCCATCCGACCTTCTACGACGTCCCGGAAGGGCTGACCCACCTGTGACGCAGACGTTGGTCGATCACGATGTCGCTGCCTACACGCTGCGGCTCGGCGACGACGCACTCGTGCTCGGCCAGCGGCTGTGCGAGTGGGCGGCCCGCTCCCCACAGCTGGAGGAGGATGTTGCGCTTCTGAACATCGCGCTCGACCTGCTCGGTGTGGCCCGCGCCCTGCTGACCCGGGCCGGGGAGCTTGAAGGCCGGGGTCGTGACGAGGACGACCTGGCATTCCTGCGGCATGAGCCGGACTTCACCAACTGCCAGCTCGTCGAGCTCGACGGTGGCGACTTCGGGCGCACGATGGCCCGGCAGCTGCTTGTCAGCGCCCACCAGCTGCCGCTCTGGGCGGCGCTGTCGACGTCCGCCGACGAGGTCGTGGCCGGGGTGGCGGGCAAAGCGGTCAAGGAATCGGCATATCACCTCGACCATGCGCGGAGTTGGGTCATCCGGCTCGGCGACGGTACGCCGGAATCGCACCGCCGGGTGCAGGCCGGGCTCGATGAGGTGTGGCCCTACGCCTTCGAGTTATTCGAGCGCGACCCGCTGCTGGACCGCCTCGTGGCGCGCGGTGTCGCCGCCGACCCCAAGCTGCTCGAACCGCAGTGGCGGGCGACGATTGAGGAGGTCCTCGACGAGGCGACGCTCAGGGTGCCCGAGACAGCCTGGCGGCCGACCGGGGGTCGGCGCGGCGAGCACACCACCGGTTTCGGGTTCCTGCTGGCCGAGCTGCAGCACTTGCACCGGTCCCATCCGGGGGCGAGCTGGTGACCAGCACCGCCGAGGTACGCGCCGTCCTGGCCACCGTCACCGATCCCGAGATCCCGGTCATCACCATCGAGGACCTGGGGATCCTGCGCGATGTCGAGGTCGACGGCGGGGCCATCACGGTCACCATCACCCCGACGTACTCCGGCTGCCCTGCCATGCAGGAGATCCGGGCCGACATCGACGCTGCACTGGCCGCACACGGCTGGTCCGACGTCACGGTGCGCACCGTGCTCGCGCCGGCCTGGACGACCGACTGGATGACCGAGACCGGTCGCGCACGGCTGCGCGAGCACGGCATCGCGCCGCCGACGCGGATCGCTAGCGGTCCGATCCCGGTGGCGCTGGGTCGGCGGCCGGTGATCGACTGCCCGAACTGCGGTGCGACCGACACCGAGGAGCTCAACCGATTCTCCTCGACCTCGTGTAAGGCGCTGTGGCGGTGCCGGGTGTGCCGCGAGCCCTTCGACTGGTTCAAGGACCACTGAGTGCCGGCTGCTCCGGGTTTCTCGCTGCTGCGGGTCGCCGCTGTCGACCGTCTGACGGCGGACGCGGTGGCGGTGACCTTCGAGCTGCCAGCCGATCTCGAACAGACTTACCGCTTCACGCCGGGCCAGCACCTCACCCTGCGTCGGGTCATCGACGGACAGGACCTGCGGCGTACGTATTCGGTCTGCTCGAGCGCGGTGGCCGGGCCGCTGCGGGTGGCGGTCAAGCGTCTCGACGGTGGTGCGTTCTCGTCCTGGGCAACCGGTGCACTGCAGGTTGGCGACTCCCTGGAGGTGCTCCCGCCGGCAGGCCGATTCGGGCCGAGCCTTGATCCGCACCGGCGACGGCGGTACGGCCTGGTCGCGGCCGGGAGCGGCATCACCCCGGTGCTGTCCATCGCGGCCACCGCCCTCGAGGTCGAACCCGACAGCGAGGTCGTCCTGCTGTTTGGCAACCGGACCAGCCGTGACGTGATGTTCCTCGAGGAGCTGGCCGATTTGAAGGACAGCCACCCCGCACGACTGCAGGTGTTGCACGTCCTGTCGCGCGAGGAACAGGCCTCAGAGCTGCTCAGTGGGCGACTGGATCGGCAGCGGTTCGAGCGGCTGCTGGCCACCCTCGTTCCGGTCGCAGACGTCGACGAGTGGTATCTCTGCGGGCCGTTCGCGGTCGTCACCGACGGGCGGGCGGCCCTGCTGGCCGCCGGGGCAGACCCGGGTTCGGTGCACGTCGAGCTGTTCCATGCCGATCCGCCGCCGCCCCGGCCGCCCCGCCCGGCGGGGCTGGACGCCGGCGTCAGCACCGTCATCGCGCTGCTGCACGGCCGGAGCACCACCGTGCTGCTCGACCGTGACGACGGATCGGTGCTCGACGCCGTCCTGGCGGTCCGGCCGGATGCGCCGTACGCGTGCAAGGGCGGGGTCTGCGGCACCTGCCGCGCCAGGGTGACCGCCGGGGCGGTCGAGATGGACGTCAACTACGCCCTCGAGCCCGACGAGCTGGCCGCGGGAGTCGTCCTGACCTGCCAGTCGCACCCGACGACCGACCAGGTGCGGCTCGAATACCTCTGAGCCGCAGGGCCGTTGCAGGAGCTCGGCCAGTGTCCCCCGCCCATCTCGCCAGCCACGGGTCACCCTGGCTGGGACCGTGGGCGGAGCGGCCCGCGCCGGTCACCGCGGTCAGCACGGCGCGCTCTGCTCCTGTCCGCTTGTGTGCGGAGACACACCGCTGCACGCTGCGCATCCTCTTCTACGAAGGACCGCCCATGGACTACGCCGATGCCGTCGCCGCTTTCTTCGCCCCGCGCCCAGAGGGCACGGTGCTGCCGAAGGCGGTCACGGGGGGCTCTCCGGCCCGTCGCCTGCGCGACGCCTGCGAGCCGGTCGCCATGCACGCCGTCTGGAACCAGTTGACCAACGAGCGCCTGGCGGAGCTGGGCCTTGACTTCCTCGGCGCCTACGTCGGCGGTCGCGCCGCCGCCCTCGGCGAACCTGTCGGGGCCGTGGTGGCGTCGTCGTTCGCCTGGTTCGAGCCGGGCCTGGTCGCTGCCCTGTACGACGGGGCGCGGGCAGCGGTGGCCCGGCCGGTGCTGTTGGCCGCCCGCGACGAGGCGACGGTGGCAAGCCTGTCGGCGGTGCTCGGCGGGGACGACCCCACCGAGGTCGCCGATCTGTTGGCCGGCGCCGCCCTGGCTGCGGACGGCGCCGGGCGGCCGATGTTCAGTGGGTTGCGGGACCGCGGCCGACCCGCCGACCCGGTGCAGCGGCTGTGGTGGGCCTGCGATCTGGTGCGTGAGCACCGCGGGGACAGCCACGTCGCCGCGGCTGCCGCGGCCGGGCTCGGACCGGTCGAGATGAATGTGCTCACCGAGTTGTGGATCGGCATGCCGCTGCTGTCCTACACCGGGACGCGGGGCTGGTCGCCCGAGGCGATGGATGCCGCGGTGGCCGGGCTGTCGAGTCGCGGCTGGGTCGTCGACGGCCTGCTCACCGCCGCCGGCCGGGACGCGCGTGCCGACATCGAGGCCCGCACCGACGCACAGGAGCAGTCGGTGGTCGACACACTCGGCGACCGTCTGGTCGACGTGTGCGCCCGGCTCGAAGCGTGGGGCGAGCGGTGCGTCGCGACCGGGGCCTTCCCGGCCGACGTGCTCAAGCGGGCCGCCGGCTGACAGCTACCCGGACGCGAGCGCGGCGAAGTAGCCCTCGGTGACGCGTCGTTGGACCAGCCGGCTGACCGGCGCGCCGAGTCTGGACCACCACCGGGCCGGACGGGAGAACGCAATAATCTCCAGGGTCACCCGGTCCTGGTCGTCCAGCCGCACGACGAACGACTCCTCACCCATCTCCGGGTGGCCGGTCAGGGTGCCGTAGGCGAAGCCCCGGGCTCTGGGCTCGTCGACGACACGCACCACCCGGCACGGCGCGGGAAATCGCAGCGGCCCGAGGGACAGCACCACCCGTACGTCCGCGCCCACGACAGCGCGTCCGGCAGCTGCCTCCACGCGCAATCCGGCCCGCCGATGCATGTCCCAACTCATCAGGCGTGCCGCGGCGGTGTCGAAGACCTGCCGCCCATGTCCCAACTCGGCAGTACGGCGTACCTGGGCGTAGCCGGCGGGCAGGGTCCCCCCGGTGGCGCCGACCTGCGAATAGTTCAGCTGGACGTCGTCAACGCGGAGGTAGGCCAGCACCTGCCCGACGGCGTTGTCGCCGGTGTCCCGGGCCGTGTCGATGGTCAGCCGCTCCTCGCGCCAGGGGGCGTAGGCGGCGGCCCGGCGCTCGACGTCGGCCCAGGTCGGCTCGGTGATCTGCGTCAGCCCACGTCGACGCGTGCTGAGCCGTCGCCGGTGCTCCAGTTCGTCGCCGCAGCGGACCTCGACGATTCTCAGCTCGGCCTGCTCGCGTTCGGCCGCGACCCGCCAGGTCTCGCGGGCCGCCTCGCTGTCGCTGACCGCGTCCACGATGACCGAACGGCCGGCGGTCAGATGCTGCGCGGCGACTGCCCCGGCGACTTTGTAGGCGGCCACCCCGACGTCCCACCCGGGGGTGAGACCAGCTTGCAGCATGGCGTTCTCGATGGTGTCGACCGACAGCACCGGTACGTCGAGACGCTGGCCGAGTGCCGTTGCAAGTGTGCTCTTGCCTGAGCCGGGCAACCCGGCGATGACGATGAGCACCCCGGCAGGCTAGCTCCGGATTGGTTGCGCAACCGCCCAGCTACGTTGCTCATCGAGGTAGCCGGTGCGGCGAAGGCCACTGCCCGCCAGGCGTCGTCGGTCGCCCGGTCGTCCATCCGCCGGGCCACGAACTGGTGCGTCCAGCTCCGGTCGCCGTGATGACACCGGGACCTGTGCCAGTCGCAAACAGATCTGCCAGTTCCATCAACCCTTCAAGCCAGCGTCGATCGAGAACGTCTTCGAGGCAATCATGGCACTGGCGCCCGAAGCCAGATAGCGAGCCGCCTGGGCGATCTCGTGCGGGGTGGCGTGCCGCCCGAGGGGTCACGAGGGGCGGACGGACAACCGCGCTGTCCGAACAGGCCGGGATCGGGGCTTTGACGCTCCTGCGCTCGGGCGTCCGGCGGGGCTGCACCCCGGTCCGGATCGGTCCCCTGCCGGTCAGGCTGTGTGGAGCGCCGCGTCGAGACCGTCGAGGATGAGGTCGAGTCCGAATTGGAATTCGCTGCTGTAGTCATAGCCAGGCTGGAGGATGTGCTCGAACGTGAGCTCGGCGAGATGGGGGTATTCCCCTGCAGGGAACTGCGCCAACAGCTGCTGCGCGAGCGCCGAGCTCTCCTCGGGGGTGTCGAACGGCAGACCCCGTTCCTGCAGTGCGAAGCCGTAGACGTAACTGTCGAGCGCCGAGTAGGCGTGCGCGACCAGTTCGATGGAGAAACCGGCGTGTCGCAGGCACCCGATGACCGCGTCGTGGTGCCGCAGGGTCGCTGGGCCGGGTGAGGTTCGCGACTCCATCAGGCCGACTGCCCAGCGATGCTGGGACAGCACAGCACGAACCGCGATCGCTCGTCGTTGCATCGCCGAGTGCCAGCTGTCCTCGGTCGAAGGCAGCTCGATCTCGCCGAAGACCATGTCGATCATGCCATCGAGGAGGTCGTCCTTGTTGGCGACGTGCTTGTAGAGCGACATTGCCTCGACCCCGAGCGCCTGACCCAGCCTGCGCATTGTCAGGGCGTTGATCCCGCCAGCGTCGGCAAGGGACATGGCGGCGCCAAGCACCCGCTCCCGGCTCAGCCGGCCACGGCCTTGGCCGGCCGGGGCAGTTGGTGCCGGCATGTGGGCCTCCCGAGCCTTGACAGGCTTACCCCGTAAGCGTACACCTTACAAAGTAAGCCTATCCCCGGGAGGGCCAGATGACGACCAGTCAGCATGAGCACGCCGGACACGCACCTGGCACGGCGCCCCAGACAGAGATGAACGCGATCGTCCAGGACAGGTACGGAGCCGCCGAGGACGTCCTGCGACTCGCGCACATCGCCAAACCACAGCCTGGGAACGATCAGGTGATGATCCGCGTGCACGCCGCCGGGATCGATCGGGGTGTGTGGCACCTGATGACGGGCCTGCCCTACCCGCTGCGGTTCGCCGGCTTCGGAGTCCGTACTCCCAAGCAGCACGTTCGAGGCGGCGACGTCGCCGGCCGGATCGAAAGCGTGGGGCCGAATGTCACCACGTTGCGGGCGGGCGATGAGGTGTTCGGCTTCGCCGACGGCACCTT
>JAYUMN010000353.1:0-3284 GCA_043762595.1 Frankiales bacterium | reverse complement strand
GGCGCTGTCCGCCCGGGTGATCGCCCGGCGGACGGGGAGCCGGCCGGGCCGGGTCGCGACGAGCCGGACGGCTGCGCCGGTCGGTGCGATGCAGGCCGTGGCCCCTGGGGATCTCGCCGTGGACGCTGCCCCGACCGGGTCCGCGCGCCGGCCCACCGGACCCGCGCCGCGCAAGAAAGGGACCCGGCCGAGCCGGCCGGTCGGCAAGCGCAAGCGCTGATGCCGCTGGACCTCGAGGCGCTGCTGCGCGCCCGGATCAGCGACGTCCCGGACTTTCCCGAGCCGGGTGTCGTCTTCAAAGACATCAGCCCACTGCTCGCCGATCACATCGCCTTCGCGGGGGCGGTCGACGCGATCGTCGCGCACCACGGCCGGGGCACCGTGGACAAGGTGGTCGGCATCGAGGCCCGCGGGTTCCTGTTGGCCGCGCCGGTCGCCTACCACTTCGGCGCCGGTTTCGTGCCGGTGCGCAAGCCCGGCAAATTGCCGCTCGCGGTCCACGAGCGGTCCTACGACCTGGAATACGGCAGCAACGTGCTGCAGGTGCACCAGGAGGCGTTCGCACCCGGCGACCGGGTGCTGGTCGTCGACGACGTGCTCGCCACGGGCGGGACCGCCGCCGCCGCCATGCAATTGGTGGAACAGGCCGGCGGCACCGTCGTCGGGCTGTCAGTGTTGCTCGAGTTGACCTTCCTCTCTGGCCGCGCGGCGCTGCCGGGCCGCGACGTGCACGCGCTGCTCGCCTACTGACCTCGTAGACTGGCCTCTCACCTGCGAGAGGAGTCGCCCGTGGCACCGGACGCCCCACTCGCCGGGCCGGCCGTGGCGGGCCTGGTCCCCGAGACGCAGCCGACAGTGGTCGCCCCGCTGACCGACGCGGCCGACCGCGGCAGCGGGCCGCCGTCCGGGCGTCGGGTGCGGGCGCGCTTGGCCCGGCTCACCGCGACCAAGCCGGGCGCGACCCCGCCGGTGCTCGAACCGCTCAACCGAAGCATCCGGGCCAGCCATCCCAAGGCCGATCTGCGGCTCGTTCAACGGGCCTACGAGGTCGCCGAACAGATGCACGGCGAGCAGCGCCGGCGCAGCGGTGACCCCTACATCACCCATCCGCTGGCCGTCACGACCATCCTGGCCGAGCTCGGCATGGACACCACGACCCTGGTCGCGGCGCTGCTCCACGATACCGTCGAGGACACGGCGTACACGTTGGCGGACGTGCGCCTGGAGTTCGGCGAGGACGTCGCGAACCTGGTGGACGGCGTCACCAAGCTGGACAAGATCAAGTACGGCGAGGCGGCCGAGGCCGAGACGATCCGCAAGATGGTCGTCGCGATGGCCCGCGACCCCCGGGTGCTGGTGATCAAGTTGGCCGACCGACTGCACAACATGCGGACGCTGCGCTTTCTCAAGCAGGAAAAGCAGGAGCGGATCGCCACCAGCACCCTGGAGATCTTCGCCCCGCTGGCCCACCGGCTGGGCATGAACACCATCAAGTGGGAGCTCGAGGACCTCGCCTTCGCGACCCTGTATCCCAAGCGGTACGACGAGATCGTTCGCCTTGTCGCCGATCGCGCGCCGTCGCGCGACACGCAGCTGGCCGAGGTCGTGCAACGGGTCGGCGACGACTTGAAGGCCGCCAAGATCCGGGCGACCGTCACCGGCCGGCCTAAGCACTATTACTCGATCTACCAGAAGATGATCGTGCGCGGCCGCGACTTCACCGACATCTACGACCTCGTCGGGATCCGGGTCACCGTCGATTCGGTGCGCGACTGCTACGCCGCCCTGGGCACCATTCATGCGCTGTGGTCGCCGCTGCCGGGGCGGTTCAAGGACTACATCGCGATGCCGAAGTTCAACATGTACCAGTCGCTGCACACCTCGGTGATCGGCCCCGAGGGCAAGCCGGTCGAGCTGCAGATCCGCACCATCGAGATGCACAAGCGGGCTGAGTACGGCATCGCGGCGCACTGGAAGTACAAAGAGGGCGGGGCGGTCAGCGCGCCGGTGAGGGGCGACGACATGGCCTGGCTACGGCAGCTTCTCGACTGGCAGAAGGAGGCCGCAGATCCGGGGGAGTTCCTGGACTCGCTGCGCTTCGACCTGCACTCGGCCGAGGTCTTCGTCTTCACGCCCAAGGGCGACGTCGTCTCGCTGCCGAGCGGTGCGACGCCCGTCGACTTCGCCTACGGCGTGCATACAGAGGTCGGCCACCGCTGTATCGGCGCGCGGGTCAACGGCCGCTTGGTGCCACTTGAGTCCACTCTCGACAACGGCGATGTCGTCGAGATCTTCACCAGCAAGGCCGAGACGGCTCATCCGACCCAGGACTGGTTGCAGTTCGTCAAGAGCCCGCGGGCCCGCAACAAGATCCGGCAATGGTTTGCCAAGGAGCGCCGCGAGGACGCCGTCGAGGCCGGTAAGGACCAGCTCGGCCGGGCCATGCGCAAGGCCGGTCTGCCGTTGCAGCGCCTGCTTGGTGGTGACGCGCTCCCGACGATCGCCAAGGAGCTCCGGCTCACCGACCTTTCGACGCTCTTCGCCGAGGTGGGGGAGGGCCGCATTTCGGCGCAGGCCGTCGTGGCGAAGGTCATCGCCGGCATGGGCGGCGCCGAGGGAGCTGTCGAGGACCTCGCCGAGACCGCCGCCCCGACCAGGCCGGCCCGCTCCCGCCCGGCGACCGACCCCGGGATCGTCGTCCACGGGCTCACCGACGTCTGGGTCAAGCTGGCCCGCTGCTGTACGCCGGTGCCCGGCGACGAGGTAGTCGGCTTCGTCACCCGCGGCCGGGGCGTGTCGGTGCACCGCCGGGACTGCGTCAACGCCGACCAGCTCACCGCCGACCCGGACCGCCTGGTGGAGGTCGAGTGGGCGCCGACAGCCGGGTCGCTGTTCCTGGTCAACATCCAGGTTGAGGCGCTCGATCGCAGCCGGCTGCTCTCTGATGTCACCCGGATGCTGTCGGATGCCCACGTCAACATCATGTCGGCGACGGTCACCACGACCCGGGACCGGGTGGCGGTGTCCCGGTTCTCCTTCGAGATGGCCGATCCCAAGCACCTGGGACATCTGCTCAACCAGGTCCGCGCCGTCGAAGGCGTATACGACGCCTATCGCGTCACCTCTTAGCCAATTCCTAGGCTTCGATAAAGGCTCTGAGCTGGCATTATAGGTGCTGACCCCGCCACCGGGGCACTGGCACAGCGCTATGACACGCGATACATGTGCGACATGGCTGAGGTCTCCACCGCCGCTCCGCGGCCCCTGGATCTGCTTTACGCCTC
>JAYUMN010000352.1:0-9000 GCA_043762595.1 Frankiales bacterium | reverse complement strand
TCACCGGACTTCGTCTTGTACCGGCCAACGACCCTGGCTACGTGCATCGCACCAGCGGCCCCGACCATACCCAGCACAGTAGCGGCACTCACCTAGGCTCGCGTCAGCGACACGCCGGATTCGCTGGCTACAGCCAGAGGTGTCTCAGACGCCGTTCATGCAGGTCAACGCCAAGATCAACCCTCAGAGGGCTCGTAACTTCGGCCTAGCGCTTAGGCGCTCGTCCACTCACTGAGGACGAGGTAACCGTCGACTCGGCTGAGCATGTCGGAGTCGGGGTCGGGCGGGAGCGCATGGCCGAGGTTCTTCGT
Organism: Frankiales bacterium; assembly: GCA_043762595.1. Lineage (GTDB taxonomy): Bacteria > Actinomycetota > Actinomycetes > Mycobacteriales > SCTD01 > JAYSQK01. The sequence continues at coordinate 8,689 of JAYUMN010000352.1, read as the reverse complement.
GCGGACCTCGCCGACCCACTGGTCGTGCTGGTACTCGTGGTTGACCAGGGTGCTGAGGAGGTGGGTTGCGACGATCGTCATCTGCGTCGGTGCGCCGACGTTGCCGGCGGCGATGGTGGTGATCCGGGCGTGAACACGCTCGGCGACGATGTCGCGGAACGCGGTAAGCCGCTCGATGGTGGGCAGTGCGCCGCGGAACTTCTCTGGATTGGCCGAGTCCATCAGGCCGTCGAGCTCGGGGTCCGGGCTGGGCTCAGCCGCGGTCAGGTTGCGGATCATGAAGTGGGCGACGTGGGCTTGATGGCCCAGGTGCCACCCGATCGCGCTGGAGCTCTCGTCGGGGCGCCAGGTGACCTCGTCCGGCGTGAGGTCCTTCCAGAGCTGATCGGTGTAGGTCCGGGCGCGGTCGTACTCGCGCAAGAGCCCGTCGAGCTCATGCATCGCTTCTCCTGGTTCTGAAACTGATTTAGTGCGCGTGGATGGTGCTCGGCGTGGCGGTGAGCACGATGATGCGACCGGCGGCGGCGGCGCCAGCGCGAAGGGCGCCCTCGATGTGGCCGGCGTACGCGGGGGCCGTCTCGGTTGACGCCCAGTGCAGTCGCCCCAGGGCGGGCTCCTGCAGCTGCGGGTGAGAATACGTGCCGGTCGTCGCACGCGGGGACGGAGCGGCGGGGGTCGTGTACCGCTCACGGCTCCAGTCGATGGCGTGGACCTGCAGCGGGGCAGCTGCCCGCGGTCCGAACAGGCGGGTGAGCTGTTCGGTGAAGGCGGCGGCGACCTGCTCGGAGTCCGCGCGGGCGAACTGCTCAGCGCCGGCGAAGCCGAAGATCGCGGGGGACCGCGCGTGCGGGCCACTGTGATCGTGCAGCTCGTGGAAAGGGCCCATATGGCTGACTGCCGCGCCCGCCAGTCCAACGTCGCGCCAGAACGCCCGGTCGTACACAGCGACGGCCTTGACCACCCCGCCCATCCACACCGCCGTGCCTTCCGCGAGCAAGCGCACCCGGGCGGGCAGGTCGGGCGTGAAGGCCATGCTCTCGACCGCCAGTGCTGGGGGTACGGCCAGCACGACGTGGTCCGCGGCGACCGCTCCGCTCGCGGCGTACACCGTCACGCCGTCGTGGTCGACGTGGACCGCCGCCACCGGATCGTTCAGGCGCAGCGTGCCGGGGGGGAGCTCGTCGGCGACACGCAGAGCCAGCGACTGGGCCCCGTGGCTGAACCGGCCGGAGGCGCGGTCGATCGGGTTGCCAGAGATTCGCTGGGGTCCACGCGCATCAGGCTCGAACAGCGCGTCGCCAAACAGCGACTGCTGGAACGTCTGGACGCCTAACTCGGCGACCAGCGACTGGACCTGCGGCTCATCCGGCCAGAACCAGGTGGCACCGAGGTCAACCGCGCCGTTGCTGTTGCCGACGCTGAGCAGCCGTCCGCCGACACGATCTCGCGCCTCATGGACTGCGACGGTGCGTCCCGCCGACAGCAGGGTCCGCGCTGCGGTAAGGCCGGCGATGCCCGCGCCAACCACGACGACGTTGCAGCGACGTGTGCCGGTCATGGCTTTCAGGCCAGCGACCCGCTCTGGCATCAGTCCGTCCACACCAGCCCGCGCTCCTCGCCGAATGCAGCGATGCTCTCCGCCACGCGCAGGGTCTGACCGGCCTCAGTCATCGCGTCCATCGGCACAAGGTAGGCGTCACACTCGGGACGATCGAGCTGGGCGCACATCTGCCGCTGACTGCGGCGCCGCCGATCAGCGCACGCGGGTCGATGCGGTCACAGCGATCTCAACCCGGGTTGTCTTCGTCCGGGGCCTGTTTCGTCACCCACGCGAGAAGCATCTCGTACGGGTGAGCCCGGCGCCGCGCCGAGCTGGTGACCGGCACGACCTCAACCACGTAGTTCACCGCGCGAACTTCTGCCCAGAACAGCGGCGAGGAGACGTAGTTCTTGGCGTAGACGCAGGTCCGGACAGTGATGTTCTTCGCGCTCGTGGCGAGCGCGGCTACCAGAGCGAAGTCCGAGCAGCCGCCGTCGCCGCAGCCGGCGAGACAGATCGAACGGAGGTCGGTCAGGCGACCAGGGCCTGCAGGGTCGCGGCCTTCACGTGCCCCGCCGAGCTGTGCACCAGCTGGAAGGCGGCCGCGCGCAGCAGCCGCTGGGCCGGCTCGGACAGGTCCATCCCCTGCCCGCCCCGGGCCGCGAGCAGCGCTGTGCAGCACTCCATCGCCAGCAGCAGCGCCCGGGCCCGCAGGTCGAGCCGCGCGTCCTGCACCTCGGCCCACGGCACCTCGTCGAGGAGCCGGTAGGCCTGCGCCCGCAGGGCGTGCACCCGGCCTCGGAGCACCCCGGCCGTCCCGGGCTCGCGTTCCTCCAACAGGGCCAGCGCGGCCAAGGCGATCCCGAAGGTGGACGGCTGCACGTTGCTGTTCATCGCCGCGTCCCGCTCGGCCCAGGGCCCGCGCGGCGCGAGCAGCACCACGTCGCGATCGGGCAGGATGAGGCCGTCGAGGACGAGGGCGTGCGTCGACGTGCCGCCCATCGCGGCGAGGTCGAGCCGGCCGGAGCTGCGCACCGCCGGGCGGTCACCGGCCGGCACCAGACCGAACACCACCTGGTCGGTCTGCGGGACGAGTGCCCCGGCGAGCACGACGTCGACCAAGCCCCAACCGGTACACCACGGCTGGGTGCCGGTGAGCGACCAGCCGCTGTCGACCCGGATGGCGGTGACGCTAGGGCGGGGGGTGCGCAGGTGGCTCCACGCGACACCGCCGAGCTGCTCGCCCCGGCACAGTGCCGCGAGGTGACGCTCCTGCAGGTCGGTGTTCTCGCTCGCCGAGAGCATCTTGACCACCGGCCCGTGCTGGAACCACACGAACCAGGCGTCGGGGCTGGCGCCCGCGAGGGTCTCCCCGACCTGGCGCTGGGTGACCGCGTCGACCCCCCCGAGCGCGGGCGGGCCGAACACCGCCAGCAGCCCGGCGTCAGCCAGCGCTGCAAGGTCGCCCCGCGTCACGCCGTCCCGCTCCAAAAAGGCGGCCCGCCCGGCGAGGTCTCGGGCAGCGGCGGCCAGTTTTGAGGACCCAGCCGGGAGCAGGGGCGCAGCGGCTGGGGAGGTTGGAACAGTCATGCCCAGACGGTAAAGGCCGCGGTGGGGCGGCGCACGAGCGGCGCGGGGGCAGGCGACGGGGGGACGCGACGGCTCCCGATGTGGCCCAGCAGCCCGCCGGGACGGCAGGAACCGCACCCGCTCGATGCCCTGGTGGAGCTGGTCGCTGCACATGCGGCGTGGACCAGGCGTGCGCAGTCTTTGAGGTCGCCGACGCGCACCTCGTCGAGCGACACCGACGGCATCAGCGGACGCCCCTCGCAGCAAGCCCAGCGCCCTGCGCACGGGTGGCCGGCACAGGCTGGGCCGCGTAGACGCTCGGCCAACTCCTGCCACACGTACGAGTCGCCTCGCAGCGCCCAGTGCACCGGCTGAGGCTCGAAGCCATTTGCCCATTTGGGCAAGGTGGGGCGCGCAACTCGGGTGAACGTGACGGTCTGCTCGACGGAGTCGACTGCCTCGACGACCTACCCGGCGTCCCACCACGAGCCCACCGAAGCTGTCGCTGCCCCACTGTGCGGTGCCGGTAGGTGTGAGGCAGCAGTCCACCTGGGACGAGGTCGTTGATCCGGGCGAACGTCAGCGTCCGGGCGGCGGCGTAGCTCACGCAACGACTCGCCATTGCGCACCAGCGAGGACGGTGAACCGGCGATCAGGTGCCGGTCACGCCCGCCGGACCGTCGCCGGCGAGCTCCCATGCCGGTGGCCCCGAGGCGGCCCGGCGCTGACTGCCTGACGCACCGCCGTACGCCGTTCCCGGCTCAGGACAGTGGCGCGGTGAGCTCGAGGTGCACGCCGTCCGGGTCGCTGAACGACAGGATCGCCAGGCCGAAGCTCGTCAGCTCCTTGACCTCGCCGTGCTCGATGCCACGCGCCTGCAGCTTCGCGGCGGCGTCGTCGAGGTCGGCGCGGCTTGCCACCGCGAAGCTGACGTGGTCGAGCCCGACCCGCTCGGCGACGAAGGCGTCGTCGCCCGGCGCCACCGGCCGCAGCCCGAACAAGATGCCGTTGGTGGTGAACACGACCCCGCCGTACAGCTGCGCGGGGTCGGCCCGCACCGCCGGGTCGGACGGGTCGCCAGGCGACTCGGCGGCGACCTCGAAGCCGAGCACCTCGGTGTAGAAGGCTCGCGACCGCTGCAGGTCGGTGACGGTCAGCCGCAGGTGGTGCAGCCCAGTGGTGGCGATGTCGCCCATGTGGTGCCCCCGTCGTGGGCGGGCCAGGCGCCCGCCGCGACACCGTAGGCGCCGCAGGCGGACTCGGCAACGCCGGTGCGACTGCCTTTCCCGCCAGCAGGGCGGGCAGGACCACTGCCGCCTCGAACGGATGCCGCGTGCGGATGACCTTGGCTGACCGCTTCCCCCCGGGCACCCGCGTCCGAACCCGGCGGAGCGACCCGCCGCATTGCACTACCTACCGCGCTACGGCCGACGTACGGTCGCAACCGTGCTTGGGCCCGAGGGTCCAGCCCGCTCGCCGACGACCCCGCGCGCGGCCTGTCGGCGACTACGCAGCCCCTTTCCATCGGCCGTTCGACACACCTGAGCTGTTCGGCGAGGGCGGCTACCTGGCCTGCCCTTCCGCGCCGTACGACGCGGAAGGCGGTCGGCGGGATCGCCTGCAGCAGCAGCAAGACCATCCCCCTCAGCCGGCTCAGTGCGGACCGGTGACAGCTCACGCCAATGACAAGAAGAGCCTCTCCAACAGGGCGGCATCGAGCTCAGCGTCGTCGCTGTCGGGGTTGCGGATGCACTGCTTGAGGCCCGTCGCGATGATCGCGAAACCGGCCTTGTCCAAGGCCTTCGAGACGGCGGCGAGTTGGGTGACGACGTCCTTGCAGTCCCGGCCCGCCTCGAGCATCCGGATGACACCGGCGAGCTGACCCTCAGCGCGGCGCAGCCGGTGCACGATCTTGGTGACGGACTCTTGCTCGAGTTCCACGCTGGTCCACCGCTCCCTGGTCGTTACCCGGGAGGGTACTCGGGTGGCCACCGACAGTACGACGTACAACGCCCCTGGTCGTGACCATCTCGGCCGTCGTCACCGTCGTTGAAGTAGTACCCCCTCGGGTACCATGAATGCGCTAGACGTTGGACGACAGACTTCGCGGCGGAGGCGAGACCCAGGTGGCCGAGCAATCATCACAGCGCCTCCACTGGGAGGGCGTGTTCGACGCCAACCCGGCGATGTACGGCGAGGATCCCAGCGCGCCGGCACAGCACGCGATCGGCCTGTTCCAGCGCCAGCACGTGCTTGACGTCCTTGAGTTGGGGGCCGGGCAGGGCCGCGACACCGTGGCGCTCCTCGCGGCAGGTTTCGAGGTGACGGCGCTGGAGTACGCCGGGCCGGCGCTGGCCGAGTTGCGGCAGGCCGCTGCGGCCGCCGGTCTCCACGAAGGCCTACAGGCTGTGTCCCACGACGTGCGGCAGCCACTGCCGTTCGCCGATAACTCGTTCGACGCCGTCTACTCGCACATGCTGTTCTGCATGGCGCTGAGCACCAACGAGCTCGTCGCGTTGTCGGCGGAGGTGGCCCGGGTGCTGCGCCCGGGCGGCATCCACGTGTACACCGTGCGGCACCTCGGGGACGCACACTTCGGAGTCGGCCCGGAACACGGCGACAACACCTACGAGTCCGGCGGGTTCGTGGTGCATTTCTTCGACCGGGCACTTGTCACCCAACTGGCGCAGGGGTTTGAGGACGTTGAGGTGGAGCCGTTCGAAGAGGGGGACCTGCCCCGGCGGCTGTGGCGTGTCACCTCCCGTCGCATCGGCTCGCCGATCGACATCCGCGACTGACGGTTCACGACGGGGGAGGGCATGACGGACGACCACGAGCAGTCCTGGGACCGACGATTCACCGAGAAGGAATGGGTCAGCACACCCGACCCGCTCCTGGTCGAGCTGGTCCGGCCGCTGCCCCCCGGTCGAGCCCTGGACGTCGCCAGCGGCCCGGGCCGCAACAGCCTGTGGCTGGCCGGCGGCGGCTGGGAGGTGACCGCCCTGGACGGTTCGGCGGTGGCGTTGCGCCAGGCTGTCGAGCGTGCGACCGCCGCCGGGTTGCACCTGCACCCGGTGCAGGCCGACGTCGTGACCTGGCGGCCACCGGCGACGGCGTACGACCTGGTCGTGCTGGCCAACCTGCACCTGCCGCAGGCGGAGCTGACCGGGTTGCTCACCCGGCTCGGCGAGCTGCTCCGGCCCGGCGGGCACCTGTTCGTGGTGGGCCACGACGCCGCGAACCTCGGTCGCCACGGGCCGCCGGAGGCAGCGCTGCTGCTGACCGTGCAGCGGCTGGCCGCGGCGCTGCCCAGCGGCCTGGTCCTCGAGCAGCTGGAGCGACGGCGGCGACCGGTCCTCGCTCTCGGGGACGCCGAGGACGACTGGGCCGTGCTTGCCTGGGCCCGTCGCCCAGACGACAGCCCGATATACCAGAGGGGGTATTACAAGCCCTTCACCGGATCCCGCCGCCGACCGAACGGACCTGATATGTGCCGGCCAGTGACATGCAAGAACTGTGGGTTGGCGAGCTGGGCTGGCTGCGGCCAACACGTCGAGCAGGTGATGCACGGGGTTCCCAGCACTAGAAGGTGTCCTGGGCATGCCGACGAGCCCCGCACAGGCGGGTCGCTGCTGGGCCGGATCTTCGGCCGTCGCTGATGCGCGGGCCGCACTGCCGGGCCGCACTGATCATTGTGCACCGGGCAGGCCCGCTGCCGCGCCAGGACGCACAATGATCACCAGGAGGTCGGCCGAGGTTGTCGCGCGAGCAACCGCTGCACGGCACGCCATGCCGACTGTCCGCGACGATCCCGACGGCTACGACATCGCCGCCCTGGGCACGTTTCCACCGCCGGCGAGGGGCTGGGGCCTATCGGCCGCCTGCGGCCAGCGCGGGGACGTGCCCGAGTTGGTGCTGCCGGCCGACATGCCGGCGGGCATGGGCGATCGCGGCCGGGAGGTCGTCGAAGACATGGCCCTGGGCCAGGATCGGCGCGAGCGTCCCGACAGCCGCGAGCAGCCGGGTGTGCTCCGGGCTGGCACCCTTCAGCAGCACCGTGATGCCACGGTCGCCGAGCTGCACCGCGATGTCACCGAGAGCCCTGGCGCCGGTCGCATCGAGCAACGCCATCGACCGGAGTCGCAGGATGACCACCCGGACGTCCGCGGTCGCGGTGAGCTCGGCCAGGAACCGCGCTGAGGCGCCAAAGAACAGCGGCCCGTCCAGGCGGTAGGTCAGGACGTGCGCGGCGAGCAGCGCATGCTCGGCGGCAGAGTCGATCTCGTCCGGCGCGAGTGACTCCGGGACGGCTCGCGCGGTCCCGGCCAGGTGCTTCAGCGCCAGCACCGCGGCGACAGCGAGCCCGGCCTCGACGGCGGTGATGAGGTCGAAGGCGACCGTCCCGACCGCGGTCAGCATCAGCACCACGGCATCGCCACGGGTCGAACGCAGGACCGCGAGGACGTTGTGCCGTTCGACCATCTTGTACGCCGTGACGATCAGCACCCCGGCCAGAGCGACCAGCGGGATGTGCGCCACCAACCCCGACGCCGCGAACACGATTGCGGCCAGCACCACGGCGTGGGTGAGGGCGGCGAGCCGGGTTGCTGCGCCGGCGCGGGCATTGACCGCAGTCCGCGCGATCGCTCCGGTCGCCGGCAACCCGCCGCACAAGCCTGACGCGACGTTAGCCAGGCCCTGCCCGAGCAACTCCCGGTCGGGGTCGTGCCGTGCGGCGTCCCCCATGCCGTCGGCCACCCGGGCCGAGAGCAAGCTCTCCAATGCGGCGAGGAAGGCGACGATCACCGCGGGCCCCAGCAAGCCCGACAACCCCGACAGGGCCGGCAGTGTCGGCACCGGAAGGCCAGCCGGGAGCGCACCGATGCGCGCGACGTCGAGGCCGGCGAGCTGGGCGACACCGGTGACCGCGACCACCGCGAGCAGGCTCGACGGTAGTGCGCGGTGCAGTCGTGGGAGCGCCGCCGTGAGCCCGACCGAGAGGGAGAGCAGGCCGAGCACGACCCAGTGCGGGTGCTCGGCGAAGCGGACGACCGCAACCGCGGCCGCGCCTGCGGCGTTCTGCACGGGCGGGCGCGAGATCCCCAATGCGCTCGGCACTTGCTGCGCCGCGATGACGACGGCGATGCCGACGGTGAAACCCTCCACCAGCGGCCATGGGATGTGGGCCAGCAGGTGTCCCAGTCGCAGCACCGCGGCGACCAGGAGCAGCAGACCGGCAAGGACGGCGACCGGGTAGACCACCGATGGTCCGCGCGTGGCGACGAGTGGGACGAGCACCACGGTCATCGCGCCGGTCGGTCCCGAGACCTGCAGGTGTGACCCCCCGAAGACAGCGGCCACCGCCCCGGCAACGACCGCGGTGACCAAACCTGGCGCCGCACCGACGCCGGTCGCCACACCGAACGCGAGGGCGAGGGGCAGCGCGACGATGCCGACGGTTGCGCCCGCGGCCAGGTCCCGGGGCCAGGAGCGGCGTAGCCCGGCGTAGTCGCTGCAGCGCGGTAGCAGCGGCGCGATCCACTGCGACCACCCGGCACGAGCGGTCGCGGCGGTCAGGGT
>JAYUMN010000351.1:0-5005 GCA_043762595.1 Frankiales bacterium | reverse complement strand
TGGCTCGCGGCCCGCCGGACGCCGACCGCGGAGCTGCCGGCTGCGCTGCCGTTCGCCCGTGCGCTCGTGCAGGGGCTGCTCGAGGTGCTCGCCGGGGTGCGCCCGCTGCGGCAGCTCCAGCGCGACACGACCCCTGAGCTGTACGCCGTCCTGGAGCGCGCCGTGTCCCGGCAGCGCGCGCCGGCGGGTCCCCGGCCCGGTGGTCGGGCGGTGCGCAGCGTGCATGTCCAGGAGCACCCCGAGGGCGTGGTGGAGGTCTGCGCGACTGTGCAGCGCGGACTCCACGCCGGCGCGTTGGCGCTGCGGCTGGAGGGACTCGATGGCCGCTGGCGCTGCACCGAACTGGTCGGGGTGTGACGCCGCCTCGATCGAACGGTCGGGTCCAGACGGATCTCAGCGCGAGCGCGGGTCGCCGTGGCAGCGCTTGAACTTTTTCCCCGACCCGCAGTGACACAACTCGTTGCGGGACTGCTCGCCGCTGCCACTGACCTGGCCGGTCAGCGGGTCGACGGACCCGATCGAGGTCTGGACCCCGCCGGTGTCGATGTCTGGGGCAGAATATTGCAGTGAGGCAGGCCGCTGTGGCCGGCCGAAGCTGTCGGACAGCGCCGTGCGAACCGACGGATGCGTCGCCTCGACCGGGTCTGCCGGCGGCGGGGCCGCCTCAGCCGAGACGCTGCCCGCGTCGGGACCCTCGACAGACGTGGGCAGCTCGGGGGGCTCGACGGCCAGCGACTGCTGCCCGGCATCGGCGACCGGGGCACCCGAGGCAACCGGTGACCCGGCCACACCAGCTGGGGTTTCGGGCGCCGCGACCTGCGGGTGGGGCGGCGCTCCGTGAGCCAGATCTGCCACCACCTCGCCGAGCGAGAGGTGCTCGACCATCAGCTCCCCGCCCTGCTCACCGGGACCGGTCGCAATGAGGTCCTGTGCCGGGTGCTCCGTCGGCTCGATCTCGACCTCGACGTTGAACAAGAAGCCGACCGACTCCTCCTTGATCGCCTCCATCATCGCCCCGAACATGTCGAAACCCTCGCGTTGGTACTCCACCAGCGGGTCGCGCTGGCCCATCGCGCGCAGGCCGATGCCCTCCTGCAGGTAGTCCATCTCATAGAGGTGCTCGCGCCATTTGCGGTCCATCACCGACAGCAGCACCCGCCGCTCGAGCTCGCGCATGACCGGCTCATCGGTGGGGCTCACGCCGAGCGCAGCCTCGCGCGCGTCGTACGCCTGCTGGGCATCGGCTTTGAGCTCCTCGAGAAGGTATTCCGTCGACAGCATCGAACGGTCCTGCTCGACCTGCTCCAGCGGAATACCAACCGGGTACAGCGTGCCGAGTGCGGTCCAGAGCTGCTCGAGGTCCCACTCCTCGGGGTAGCCCTCGGCGGTGGCGGCGAGGACGTAGAGCTCCAGGACGTCGTCGACCATGTTGCGGATCTGCTCGTGCAGGTCGGCGCCCTCGAGCACCTTGCGCCGCTCGTCGTAGATGACAGTGCGCTGGCGGTTGAGTACTTCGTCGTACTTCAGCACGTTCTTACGAATCTCGAAGTTTTGACCCTCGACCTGGCTTTGCGCCGAGCGGATCGCTCGCGAGACCATCTTGGACTCGATCGGGACGTCCTCAGGGATGTTGAGTCGGTCCATGATCGCCTCGACCGCGCCGGCGTTGAACAACCGCATGAGGTCGTCGCCGAGCGAGAGGTAGAACCGGGACAGCCCGGGGTCGCCCTGGCGGCCGGAGCGACCGCGCAACTGGTTGTCGATACGCCGTGACTCGTGCCGCTCGGTGCCAAGGACGTAGAGCCCGCCAGCGGCAACGACCTCGTCGTGCTCGGTGGCGGTGCCGGCCTTGGCCAGGGTGAGGGCGTCGTTCCAGGCCGCCTCGTAGTCCTGCGGCGTGTCGACCGGGGACAGTCCGCGACCGCGCAACGCAGCGGCCGCGATGAACTCCGGGTTGCCGCCGAGCATGATGTCGGTGCCACGGCCGGCCATGTTGGTGGCGACCGTGACGGCCCCCTTGCGGCCGGCTTGCGCGACGATGACCGCCTCGCGGTCGTGCTGCTTGGCGTTGAGCACCTCGTGCGGGATCCCCCGCTTGTGCAGGAGCTGCGACAGATGCTCGCTTTTCTCGACCGACACGGTGCCAACAAGGACCGGCTGGCCCGCCTCGTGCTTGTCGGCGATGTCCTCGACCACCGCGTCGTACTTGGCCACCTCGGTCTTGTAGACGACGTCGGCCTCATCGAGCCGCACCATCGGCATATTGGTCGGGATCGGGACGACGCCGAGCTTGTAGGTCTGGTCGAACTCCGCTGCTTCGGTCGCCGCCGTCCCGGTCATCCCGGACAGCCGCTTGTAGAGCCGGAAGTAATTCTGCAGCGTGATCGTGGCGAGCGTTTGGTTCTCGTCCTTGATCGCGACGCCTTCCTTGGCCTCGATCGACTGGTGCATGCCCTCGTTGTAGCGGCGGCCAGCCAGGATCCGGCCGGTGAACTCATCGACGATGAGCACCTCGCCGGCCTGGACGACGTAGTCTTTATCTTTTTTATACAGCGTCTGCGCCTTGAGCGCATTGTTGAGATAGCCCACCAGCGGGGTGTTGACGGCCTCGTAGAGATTGTCGATGCCGAGTTGGTCCTCGACCTTTTCCACCCCGGTCTCGGTCACGCCGACGGTGCGCTTTTTTTCGTCGACCTCGTAATCCACCTCGCGCACCAATCGCGGCACAATCCGGGCGAATTCTTGATACCACTTTGTCGCCATATCTGCGGGGCCGCTGATGATCAGCGGGGTGCGTGCCTCGTCGATGAGGATCGAGTCGACCTCGTCCACGACAGCGAAATGGTGCCCACGCTGGACCAGCTCGGCGTTGCTCCAGGCCATGTTGTCGCGCAGGTAGTCGAAGCCGAACTCGTTGTTGGTGCCGTAGGTGATGTCGCACGCGTACGACGGGCGACGCTGATCGGGTCGCTCGTTGGCCAGGATGACACCGACGGTGAGCCCCAGGAAACGGTGCACCCGACCCATCGTCTCGGCCCCGACCTGCACGAGGTAATCGTTGACCGTCACGATGTGGACGCCCTTGCCGTCGAGCGCGTTGAGGTAGGCCGGGAGCACACAGGTCAAGGTCTTGCCCTCACCGGTCTTCATTTCGGCGATGTTGCCCAGGTGCAGCGCCGCGCCGCCCATCACCTGCACATCGAAGTGCCGCTGTCCGAGGGTGCGCCAAGCAGCTTCGCGAGCAACCGCGAAGGCCTCGACGAGCAGGTCGTCGACCGTCTCGCCGTCGGCCAGGCGGGCCCGGAAGCTGTCGGTCTCGCCGCGGAGCTCGGCGTCGGTCAGCGCCTTGATCTCGTCCTCGAGGCTGTTGACCGCGTCAGCTATCGACTTGAGCCGGCGCAGGATCTTGCCCTCGCCGGCGCGCAGGAGTTTCGACAGGACCACGCGTACGACTCCCTCAGCCGGCGGCGGGACGACCCCGCCGTACGCGCATCGTAGGCGGCGCGCAGGACAGAAACGGCTGGCGCGGGTACGACGTGCCCTGGCACCGTCGACGGATGGACCCGACTGTCATCACCACCGGTCATCTCATCCTGCGCCCCTGGGAGCCGGCCGACGCCCCGGCCGTCCACGCCGCCTGCCAGGACGACGATGTGCAGCACTGGACGACCGTGCCGTCGCCGTACACCCTCACCGACGCTCGGCTGTGGGTGTCTCAGGTGTCGCCGACCGGCTGGGCGGAGGGGGCCGCAGCGTCCTTCGCGGTCCTGGCTGCCACCGAGGGCCGGTTGCTCGGCGCGGTCGGCTTGGCGTTCCGGCCCGGCGGCCCCGAGGTGGGGTACTGGACCGCCGGCGAGGCGCGGGGGCGGGGAGTCGCCGCCGAGTCGGTCGCGGCAGCCTGCCGCTGGGCGTTCGGCGCGCTCGGGGTCGAGCGGGTGACCTGGCAGGCCTATCTCGGCAACTGGGGGTCGCGGGCGGTTGCCGAGCGGTGCGGGTTCACCGTCGAGGGCGTGGCCCGCCGAGCGATGTTGCAGCGGGGGGTGTGGCGCGACGGCTGGACCGGCTCGCTGCTGGCGACCGACCAGGTGCGCGACCGCCGCGCGCTGCCGTCCCGGGTGGAGTTGACCGACGGGGTGGTGACGCTGCGCCGGTGGCGGTCCGCGGACGCAGCGGATGTGGCCCTTGCCTGCGATGACCCGCTGACTGCGCGCTGGTTGCCGCTGCCTTCGCCGTACACGCTGGCGGACGGCGCGGCCTTCGTGGACCAGCTCACGGCTGCCAACTGGGCCGGCGGCCGGGCGGCCGAACTCGCGGTGACCGACGCCGGCACCGGCGAACTACTCGGCGCCGCCGGGCTCTCGTTGCCGCAGCACGCCAGCGGGGTGGCCGCGGTCGGCTATTGGACCGCCCCCTGGACCCGCGGGCGGGGGGTGGCTGGTCGCGCCGCGGTGCTGCTCGCCGAGTGGGGGCTTGCCGAACTCGGCCTGGCCCGGATCGAGCTGCTGGCCGACGTCGACAACCCGGCCTCGCACCGGGTCGCCGACAAGGGCGGATTCATCCGTGAGGGCATCGCCCGGCGGCGGATCCGGGACCGCGTCGGCCGGCCCCGCGACATGGTGGTCTTCAGCCGGATCAGCTGATCCCCACTCCGCGTTGCTTCTCGCCACCCACATCGGCGGGTCGCCGACAACATCGTCAAGAGCGCCACCGCGGGGAGGTGAGCTGGTACCGGCAGGGCAAGGGTGCTGGGCGAGGCCTTGACCAAGCGGCGGGCCGATGTCGCGGGGACCGGAAATGGGCTCGGGCGCCCGGCTGGCCGGCGGGTGTCGACCGAGGTCAAGTGATCTCGAGCAGTTTCTCGCGGACCGCGTAGACGACCGCCTCCATCCGGGAGTGCAGCTGCAGTTTCTCCAGGATGTTGCGGATGTGGTTCTTGACCGTGTTCTCGCTGATGAACAGCTCTTTGGCGATGTCGCGGTTGTTCAACCCCCTCGCGACGAGCTTC
>JAYUMN010000350.1:0-1648 GCA_043762595.1 Frankiales bacterium | reverse complement strand
ACAAGGACCGCAACGTCATCGAACGGTCCTACGAACAGCTCAAGCAATGGCGCGGCCTGGCCACCCGCTACGACAAACTCGCCGTCACCTTCCGCGGCGACGCCATCCCGCGCAGCATCGTCCGCTGGCTCCGCACGCCGTAAGGAGACACGCCCTAAACGTGAGCAGCTGGTGGCACGTGGGGCGACCCTGAAGTGTCGACAACTCGTGGCCACTTCCTCGCCTTGCTCAGAACCTGTGTGAACGGCTTCTGAGACTCGCCAGATCGCTACGACCAGTCGTAGGCGCGGACACCCTCGAGCTCCACTTGCCAGGCGACCAGCACCCTACGGTCATTGGGGTCCACTACTGCGCCGTTGAGCCGGCCCGGCAGTCGTGAGCCCGCCAGAACCACCAGAGCGGACAGGTGTGGCTCACCGGCCTTGACGCAGTCCCGCGCCACGGAGTTCGCACTGCGGCGACGCCTTGGGCGATGCCGCCAACGACTTGCGCGACCTCGCCGTAGCGCGGCAGGTCAGCATCCTGCCGCGCCCTGGCCGACACCAGGAAAAGCCTCGCCGCTGCCACCCGGTCGGGTCGGCGGCTGTTCGGGATCGACATGCACGAAGTTCACCACGAACCCATGAAGGTGAACGGCGATGTCGCACCACTAGATCGGCTACGCCCAAATCAGCACCGTCGGGCAGGACGAGGCCCGCCAGCTCGACGCCCAGGTCGAGGTGCGGAGTGCCCATGGCTGCGTTCAGCCCATCGGTGCCAGAGCCCGGCACGACCTCGTGGTGCAACGTTTGCGATCCATCGCGCAGCGTCCCGAACTGCTGCAACGCGAAGTTGCCTCGCTGATGTCCGAGGCTGCTTTGCCTTGCACTGTCTCGATCGCGACGTAGCCGGTCTGCGGATCCAGCCCGACAGCGTGACGCCCAAACCGGTGCCCTGAAGGTCACCGTGAAAGGTCTTGGAGAGCTCGAAGCGGCTGATCGCTCCGTCGAGCTCCGCTGGCCCGGGCCGCATCGTGTTCTCGAAGGTGCCCCGCACGGTGTCATCCATGTCGCGCATCCGGCACGGGCGGCGCACCCTCCCGCATGCGGATGGCGCTATCGGGGGGTCTGCTCTTTCGAGGCGATCGACCACTGACTGCCAGCTCGACTTGTTCGCCCACCTGTCCTAGATGAGCCGGTTCGGATCGACGGTCACAGAGTGAATTGGTGATGTGGCCCACCGAAGTGGGTTGCGAGTACGGGGACGGGGTCGGCAGCGTTTTCCTCGAATACGTCCATCTCCGCCATGCTTCACCACAGCGGGCCTTATCTTGGTGGCGGCAAGATGACAGCGTCCTCGTTGTCGGGCCCCTCCCCCGCTACAGCATGGTTCGCAGTAGGCGGACTCCCTCCGCGCCCAGGAGGACAACGGGACCGGCGAGCAGTAGCAGGACTACCGCGCGCGCGCCTACACCGCGAACGCCCCGGGCTCGCCGAGCACCCGAGGCGAAGCCACCAAGCATCATGATTTCGGACTCGACCGTGTAACGGCTGTCCTCACCTGCTACGCAGCGGACGCCCTCTTCTGCATGATTGGGCGCTTGCCTGCCAGCTAGACGTTGACCTTCAGGATCCCGTATCGCCACCACACTCACCTCACGGTCACGACC
>JAYUMN010000349.1:0-3436 GCA_043762595.1 Frankiales bacterium | reverse complement strand
GCCGCGCTGCGCCTGGTCGCCCCCGAGGCGGGCCTGGTGTTGTCCACCCGCGAACCGGCGGCGCTGCGCGACGGGCTCGTCCGGATCGCGGTCACCACGATGAGCGCCGGCAGCTCCACCGAACCCGGTGGCTACCTGACCCCCGGGACGGCGCAGGAGCAGTTCGCGGTGTCAGACGATCGGAGCCCGGTCGAGGTCGCCGCGATGCTGACCGCTGCCGGCTACGAACCGGTCTGGAAGGACGCCTTCCCCCTGCACACATGACCAAGAGCCTTGGGCCCGTGACGACCGCCCGCCGACCGCGACTGCATCCGGCCTGGACGGTCGCCGCGGTTGCCTTTGTCGCGCTGGTCGGCGCGGCCGGCTTCCGGGCGACGCCGGGCGTGCTCATCGAGCCGCTGCACCACGAGTTCGGCTGGAGCACCGCGACGATCAGCGTGGCGGTATCGGTCAACCTGCTGCTGTTCGGTCTGACCGCGCCCTTCGCGGCCGCCCTGATGGACCGCTTCGGCATCCGGCGGGTCGTCGCTGTCGCGTTGACGCTCGTCTCCGTCGGCAGCGGGCTGACCGTGTTCATGACCCGCGCCTGGCAGTTGATCGCTTGCTGGGGGGTGCTTGTCGGCCTGGGGACCGGCTCGATGGCGCTGGTCTTCGGGGCCACGATCGCCAACCGCTGGTTCACCGAATGCCGCGGCCTCGTCGTCGGCATCCTGACCGCCGGCGGGGCGGCCGGGCAGCTGATCTTCCTGCCGCTGCTGTCGGTGCTGGTGCAGCAGCACGGCTGGCGCACCGCCGCGCTGACCGTCAGCGGGGCGGCTCTGCTCGTCGTACCCCTCGTCGTGGTCTTCCTGCGCGAGCGCCCCAGCGATCTCGGCCTCCTGCCGTACGGCGCGACGGTGGCCGTGCCGGCCCCCGTCCAGACGGGGAGCCCGGCCCGGGCCGCCCTCGACGCCTTGCGGTTCGCCGCTGGGACTCGCGCGTTCTGGCTGCTGGCAGGCGGTTTCGCGATCTGCGGGGCTACTACGAACGGTTTGGTCGGGACGCACTTCATCCCGGCGGCGCACGACCACGGCATGGGCACGACGACCGCCGCCGCACTGCTCGCCGTGGTCGGGATCTTCGACATCGTCGGCACCATCGCCAGTGGCTGGCTGACCGACCGCACCGACAGCCGGCTCCTGCTCGGGTGGTACTACCTGCTGCGTGGACTGTCGCTGTTCGCTCTGCCGGTGCTGTTCGCCGCCACCCCGCAGGCCCGGATCCTCTTGTTCGTGGTGTTCTACGGCCTGGACTGGGTGGCCACCGTCCCGCCGACGGTCGCCCTGTGCCGGCAGCAGTTCGGCGACCGGGGGACCCTCGTGTTCGGCTGGGTCTTCGCCAGCCATCAGGTCGGCGCCGCGTTCGCCGCGGGTCTCGCCGGGCTGCTGCGGACCCGGCTGGGCTCCTACGATGTGGCCTGGTTCGGCGCGGGTGCGCTCTGCCTGGTCGCGGCCGGACTGTCCATGACGATCGGCCGGGTGCGGGTCGGGACCGCCCCCGCCGTCGCCGTGGCCTGAGCGGCCGCGTCGTGCAACGGGTTGTCGTCGTCGGGGCGGGGTTGGCCGGTGCCCGCTCGGTGCAGGAACTGCGCGCGCAGGGCCACGCCGGCGAGGTGGTGCTGCTCGGCGCCGAGCCGCACCTGCCCTACGACCGGCCGCCGCTTTCGAAGGACCTGCTGCTCGGCACGACTGACGACAGCACCCTCGACGGTGAGCTCGACGCCGATGTGCGGCTCGGCGTGCGGGCCACCGGGCTGCGGCCCGGAGTGGTTGAGACGACCGGCGGTGACCTCGACTACGACGGGCTGATCCTGGCGACCGGCGCGACGCCGCGCGGCCTGGGCGCCGGGCTGACCTTGCGTACCGTCGACGACGCCCGGGCGCTGCGGGCCCGGCTCGTCCCGGGCGCCCGGGTCGTCGTCATCGGCGCCGGCTGGATCGGCGCCGAGGTCGCCACGGCCTCGGCCCGGGCCGGCTGCCGGACGACCGTGCTCGAAGGCGGCCGGGCGCCGCTGGGGATTCCCCTCGGCGTCGAGCTCGGTGCGCGGACCATCGGCTGGTACGCCGAGCTGGGGATCGACCTGCGGCTCGGCGCGGCGGTCGAGGCCGTCGAGCCCGATCGGGTCACCTTGATCGGTGGCGAGCAGTTGGCTGCCGACCTCGTCGTCGTCGGCATCGGCGCGACGCCGGACACCGCCTGGCTGGCGGGCAGCGGGCTCGAGCTCGACCGGGGCGTCGTCGTCGACGAGCACCTGGCCGCGTCCTGGCCCGGGGTGGTCGCGGCCGGCGACTGCGCCGCCTGGTGGTCGCGCCGCTTCGGCACCCGGCTGCGGGTCGAGCATTGGGACGACGCACTGCACGCGCCGACGACGGCGGTGGCCACCCTGCTCGGCGGTGCGGCGGTGCACGACCCGGTGCCCTATTTCTGGTCCGACCAGCTGGGCCACCGGCTGCAGTACGCCGGCCATCACGACGGCGCTGACACGGTCGTGCTGCGCGAGGCCGGCGACAGCTGGTCGGCGTGCTGGCTCCTGGCCGGCCGGCTGGTGGCGGTGCTCGCCGTCGACCGGCCGCGCGACCTGCTCCAGGGCCGGCGCCGGATCGAGGCCGGCGCCACCCCCGACCCGGTCCAGCTCGCCGACCCGGCAGTGCCGATCAAAGACGCCTAATCTGTCCTGGTGATCCGCGTCAGCCTGATCGGCCCCGCTCCCGCCCTTGCCTCCTATCTCAGCCGCTGCGGCGTCGAGGTGGCAGCTGTGCTCAGTGACGACGCGACCGCCGTCCTGGTCGTCGGCGCCGCGGACCTCACCGAGCGGCTCGAGGACACCCTGCTGACCCGGGCCGCCGCCGGCACCCCGGTCCTGCTCATCGGTCCGACCATGAGCACGGCCCTGTCCGATGCGGCCGGGCTCGTCCCGGGGCGGGTCACCCCGCTGCACGAGGTCCGGGTGCGCCCCGGACCCGGCGCCGGCGACGTCGGTGCCCGGCTCGGCGGCGAGCTCGTGGTGACCGACCGCTGGCCGCTGCAGGAGAAGGTCGCCGACGATGTCGAGGTGCTGCTGACCGCCAACGTCGCCTTCGCCGACCACCCGGTCGCGACCTGGCGGCCGAACACCAGCATCGGGGTGCTGACCGTCGGCTCAACCGACCAGACCCTTGGCGACCCGGCCTGGCAACGCATCGTGCATCGCCTGCTGCGGCGGATCACCGGCGCGGTCGACAGCCTTCCGGTGCGGGTCGGCATCCTGGGCTACGGCGCGATCGGCCACGAGCACAACACCGCGATCCAGCTGACCGAAGGGCTCGCACTGGCGGCGGTCTGCGACCCCAATCCGCTGCGGATCGCCGCTGCCCGGGAGCTCGCCCCCGGGCTGGTGGGGCACGCCCGCGGCGAGGAC
>JAYUMN010000348.1:0-14856 GCA_043762595.1 Frankiales bacterium | reverse complement strand
ACGACGGCGTCTTCCCGGACGACTTCTACTCAACCACCAATCTGGAGACCGTCGTGCGCATCGGGCCGGCCTGGGTGCCGGTCGAGCAGCCCGAGATGGACTGCGGCCTGGTCGTCGAGGACGGCCGGGTCCGCACCGTGCCGGTCTCCGACGTCAAGGCCGGCCAGCAGCTCGTCTGCGGTGCCGGTGGGGTGCGGGTCGTGCTGCCGCAGCGCGAACACAGCACCTCGCCGGATGCCTTTGAGTTCATGTCGTCGTCGGTGTCCAGCGAAAAGCCGCAGGGGCTGCTGGTCCGCCAGATCGCGCAGCGGATGCGTGAGGTGAAGCATGACGGCGGCCGCATCCTGTGGGTGGGTGGCCCCGGCGTGGTCCACACCGGGGCGGCGCCCGCCCTGGTCGCCCTCATCCACGCTGGCTACGTCGACGTGTTGTTCGCCGGCAACGCGCTCGCCACACACGACATCGAGGCGGCGCTGTACGGCACCTCCCTTGGCGTCGACCTGGCCCAGGGCAAGGGCGTCGAGCACGGCCACGAACACCACATCCGGGCGATCAATACGATCCGCCGGGCCGGCTCGATCGCCGAGGCGGTGGCCCAGGGCGTGCTGACCGGCGGCATCATGCACGCACTCGTCACGCATCGCAAGCAGTTCGTCCTGGTCGGCTCGGTCCGCGACGACGGGCCGCTGCCCGACGTCCACACCGACGTCATCGACGGTCAGCGGGCGATGCGCGCCCAGCTGCCCGGTGTCGGCTTCGCGATCATGGTCGCGACGATGCTGCACTCGATCGCCACCGGGAACCTGCTGCCGGCTTCGGTTCCGCTTGTCTGCGTCGACATCAACCCGGCAACCGTCACCAAGCTCGCCGACCGCGGCTCCTCGCAGGCGGTCGGCATCGTCACCGACATCGGGTTGTTCCTGGAGCAGCTCGCCCGCGAGTTGGTGCCCGGCTTCACCAGCGGCTGAACCTCGCAGGTGCACGACGGGGGCTCGGGACTCAGCGGCACCAGCGGGTGTCGAGCTGGTAGCTGCGCACGCAGCCGGTGCAGCGAACCGCCGCCGGGGCGCTGTCGAGCCGGTCGAAGCTCAGCACCTCGTCGCAGACCTCGCACCGCGGTCCGAGCCCGGCCTCGAGCCTGGCGAGGGCGTGCTCGGCGTCGTCGGCCAGCCCGCGCGCGTGGCTGCGGGCGCCGGTCGCGGCGCAGCCGCTACTGACGGCGAGCCCGACGACGGACAGGCCCACCCGGGTGGTCCCGGCCAGCCGGTCGGTGAGCAGCTGCCGACGGGCCCGAACCCAGGCCTGCGCCGCAACCGGTGCGAAGCGCCCCGGATAGGCGCGCAGCAGGGCGTCCTCGGCGGCGCTCATACCCAGCAGGCTAGTCGGCACCTTCCGGGGCCCAGTCGACGTCGACCACGATCGGCAGGTGGTCGCTGGCGGAGGTCGGGACGGCCCGATGCGACAGCACGGTCAACGCCGGATCGACCAGCAGCACATCGAGCCGGCGCGCCGGCCGGTCGGCCGGGAAGGTCGGCGGTCCACCGGCATCGACCAGGCCCGCCGCCAGCAGAGCCCAGGCCTCGCCACCCGGTTGCTCGTTGACGTCGGCGCCGAGGACCAGCGGGACAGCGGCTGGGGCTGCCGCGCGCACCCGCCGGGCGGTGTCTCGGCGCGCGCCGGCGGCCAGGTCCAGGTGGCTGCCGGCGACGGCCAGGGCGCGCCCGTCGTAGCTGATCACAGCGCCGACCGTCGACCGCCGGTGCAGGCCGGGCCGCTTGGGGAAGTCCTCGACCCAGCTGCTCAGCACCTCGACGCCGGGCGCGACAAGCAGCGCGTTGCCGCCGGCGCGCCGGCGGGTGACGAGCCGCAGGCCGGCAGCCCGGGCCAGCCGCCGGCGCGAGGCGCGCCACAGCAGCAGCCGCGGCGCTTCCTGCAGGACGGCGATGTCCGGGCGCAACGCACCGAGCTGCCCGGCGACGGCCGGGGCGCCGTCACGCAGCGAGCGGATGTTCCACGAGACGACCCTCAGCTGCCGGGCACCAGGCAGCCGTCGACCGGGGTGCCGGAGGGCCGGGCCATCATGCGGTCTGGATGCCGTGACGAACCGTCGCGAGCAGTGCGGCCCGGTCCAGGGGTTGGCCGTCCCGGTGCCAGACATGCTGGCCGCAGGCCGCGCAGGTGTGCAGCGAGAGCAGGCTGACCTCGATGCCGGTCATCGCCCGACCACAGCAGCTGGGGTTGCTCATAGATAACAGCCTGCCGCGAGCAGCTCGGCAGGGCCATGGCCTCTTGTGCCCATATCGGCACGGGGCCGGACGATCGGGACGTTCCGCTAGGTGGCCCAGTCAGCGATGCCGGGCGAGGTCCGCCGCGCCGACCAGGCCGGCCTCGTTGCCCAACTGGGCGAGCCGGATATCGGCGTGCGGGCGGTTGCCACCGCCGGTCAACGCGTCCTCGAACGCCGTGCGGGCCGGCCCCAGGAGCAGCTCCCCCGCGTCGGCCACGCCGCCGCCGATCACGAACACCCCTGGGTCGAGCACCGCGGCCAAATCCGCGAGCCCCTGCCCGAGCCAACGGCCAACCTCGTCGAAGCAGGCCAGCGCGGCGGGGTCACCTTCCCGGGCGGCGATCGTGACCTCGGGCGCCTCGATGCCCTCCGGGCGACCCCCACCGAGCTCCAGAAGCCGTGCCCCATAGTGCTTCTGGACGTCGGCGATCTCCCGCGCCTCATGCAGTAGCGCCCGTCCGGAGCAATACTGTTCCCAGCAGCCGCGCTGCCCACAGCCGCAGCGCCGACCCTCGGGGACGACCTGCATGTGCCCGTACTCCGCGCCGATCCCGAACCGCCCGCGGTAGAGGTTGCCGTCGATGACGAGCCCGCCGCCGATGCCGGTGCCGACGGTCACACAGACCAGGTGCGTCGCGTCGCGACCTGCCCCGAAGCGGTACTCCCCCCACGCCATCGCGTTGGCGTCGTTCTCGACCACGACCGGGAGCCCGACCAGCTTGGACACGTCATCGCGCAGCGGTTCGTCGCGCCAGGCCAGATTGGGTGCGAACAGCACGACGGCCCGGTCGGCATCGACAAAGCCGGCCGCCCCGATGCCGACCGCCTCGATCTCGTGCCCGACGCGCAGCTCGGCGACGACGGCGGCGATCGTCTGCTCGACGTCGTCAGGGGAGGTCGACGGGGTCGGCCGGCGGGTCCGGGACAGGACCGTACCGGCTTCGTCGACGACGCCCGCCGCCACCTTGGTCCCGCCGACGTCGACGCCGATCGTGAGCGTCATCAGCCCTCCCGTACGTCGATGTGCTCGACGCCAGGCGTACGGCGCCGCGGCGCGTCGTCCCGGCCCGGACTGAGCACGGTCCGCAGCGCGGCGACGAACGATGCGGCGCTGTCCAGCAGATGGTCGACGGTCTCGGGCTTGACCTGGCGGGCAGCCGAGATCGCCTGGCACACCGGGCAGGCGAGGCATTCGGCGCCGCCGGTCGCGAGGTGCTCGCTGTCGAGCCGGGTGCGGGCCCAGCCCTCGACCGCGCTGAGCAGGCGAGCGGCCTCCTCGGCGGCCGAGCCGAGGGCCTCGTTCACCGGCGTACCCACAGGTCCGGGTCGGGTGAGCAGCGCACGACGAGCCGGCCGCCGACCATCCGGGCCCCTCCCACCGTGCAGCGGCGCAGGGCGCTCGGCAGTGACAGCAACCGGCGGTGGCCACCGACCGTGACGACGAGCTCGTCGCCGCTGCGGGCCAGGTCGACATCGCCCGCGGCGGCGAGCGGCAGGGCGATCGACAGCAGAAAGCCGTCGGTATCGCGTTCGACGGTGACCAGGTCGACCGGGGGTGCGTCGGCGGCCGGGTCGGTGTCGCCGTACAGGATCTCGCCCAAGGCGGTGAGCGCGGCCAAGCCGACCGGTTCGGCGCCCATATACGGCGAGAGCAGCACCGGCAACGGCGAGGTGTCGGCCCGGACGGTGGCCAGCTGCTCGTGCTGCGCGGCCAGCCAGCCGGCGGTCCAGGCGTCGGCGGAGTCGGGGAAGACGCGATTGGCGACGATCCCGTCGACCTGATAGCCGTACAGGGCGAGCGAGGTCAGGGTGCGCCTGGCCTCGGCGACGACGACCGCCTCGGGGGTGAGCACCAGCCGCACGGAGGTGCCCGGCGCGGTGAGCAGCGCACGGACGTCGGTGAGCTCGGCGTGCAAGCGGGCGACCGCGTCGAACACCCGGTCCTGCGGCACGGCCGGGCCGGACACCCGCGACAGCAGTGGGCGGACCGCGCGCAAGGCGCGGCGGTGGGCCGGGAACACCTTTTCGACGTACCAGCGAAGGGCCTCCGGGAGGGAGAGCAGTCGCAGGGTCTCCCCGGTCGGGGCGCAGTCGACGATCACCAGGTCGTAGCGGCCGGAAGCAACCTGGGTGCGCAACTCGAGCAGCGCGAGGACCTCCTCGGCGCCGGGCAGCACGGTGAGCTCGTCGGCCTGCAGGGCGTCGACGCCGACCCGCTCCAGGGCGCTCCGCAGGTAGTCCTGGACGTCGCGCCAGGTGCGCTCGAAGGCGGCCTGCACATCGACCTGCATGGCGGCCAGGCCGGTGTCGAGCTCAGTCGGCTCGCCGGTGAGCTGGACTCCGAAGGCGTCGGCCAGCGAGTGCGCCGGGTCGGTCGACAAGACCAGCGTCTTGGTGCCGCGGGAGGCCGCAACCGCAGCCGTTGCCGCCGCCGTCGTCGTCTTGCCGACGCCTCCCTTGCCGGTGAACAGCAGGACGCGCACGGGTGGAGCTCCTCGGGTCGGCGTCCAGGCAGGCTAGCCAACCGGTTTGTCACCGCAGCGACTCGACCCGCTTCTTGAGCTCCTTCAGCGCCGAGTCAATGATCATCCGCTCGGCCTTGCGCTTCATCAGGCCGATCATCGGCATTCTGGATTCCAGCGTGAGCAAGTAGGTCACCAGGGTGCCGGGACCGCTCGCGGCCAGCCGGTAGGAGCCGTGCTGGGACTTCTGCAGCGTGGTCGGCTCGGCCAGCGCCCAGGAGACGCCGTCAGCGGTCCAGAGGTAGTCAAGGATGTAGTCGTCGTGCAGGCCACCGGCGCTCATCGTGAACCGTGCCTTTGCCGGGCCGTCGGCGCCATGCTCGAGGACCTCGGCCTGGCTGATCTGGCCGGTCCACTGCGGATAGGCCACCAGGTCGCGGATCACCTCGAGCACCGCGGCCGGCGGTGCGTCGATCGTGATGCTGGAGCTCGCCTGGTCCGCCATGCGCGGCAGGTTAGTACCCGCCTTCGGCGTACTCCAGGACGTACGGCGTCCCGGTGCCGCGGAAATGCCCGACGTTGACGCACTCGGTCCGGCCGATCCGCAGCCGGGACTGCAGCGGCTGGTGCACGTGCCCGAACAGCACCAGGCCCGGCTGGGTGTCGTGGATCGCGTCGAGCACCGCAGCGCTGCCCCGCTCGAAGCGGCGCGCCTGGACGTCGTACAGCAGCTCGGGAACATCCGGCGGGATGTGGCAGGCCAGCACGTCCACCGCGCCGACGGCGGCCACCTTGGCGGCGAACTCCTCGTCGGAGACCTCGTGCGGCGTGCGCATCGCGGTCTGCAGGCCGCCGCCGACGAACCCCCAGCTGCGGCCGCCGATGTCGGTCGTCTGCCCGTCCAGCACGGTGAGCCCCGGCCGCAGGTAGTCCGGCCACAGCGAGGGGACGTCGACGTTGCCGTAGGTGAGGTAGGTCGGGTCGGGCAGCACCGCGAACAGTGCGGCGTACTGCTCCCGGACCTTGCGGGTGATCGCCTCGCGGGGGTCCTCACCCAGGCCCTCCCACAGCCCGCGCGACCAGGCCCGGGCCTGATCGAATTGTCTCGCCGTCCGCAGCGCCACCAGCCGGTAGGCGGCCTCGGCGCCGAACAGCTCGGCGAAGATCCCAGCGCCTGAATCGGCGTAGTCCAGAAACAGCACCAGGTCGCCGAGGCAGACGAGCACATCGGCGCCGTCGCCGGCCCGGGCGAGCGCTTCGACACTGCCGTGCACGTCGCTCACCACATGGACCCGCACGCCGCGGAGCCTAGGCCGAAGCCCCGATCTCCCGCCCAATCACAACTCCACGGTCGGCCCGGTGTTGCTAGCTCAGGGAGTGGCGGTGACCGTCGGACGGGGGGGGGCTGGGGGTGTTGCGGCCGGTGGCGACCCGGTCAGCAACAGGGTCACCAGCGCCAGCGGTACGACGAGCACGACGACCGCCCCGAACGCGAGGCCTAGCCGCTTGCCCCGGCTCATCGTCATGAGATCGCCGATTCCGGGCACGATCAGCGCGATCTTGTCGTCGCGCACCGCCGCCAGGAAGCTGGCGCCGCATGCCAAGCAAGCGTCCAGGGCCAGGGCGTTGCGGTCGCCACAGCGGCTGCACGGCCAGGTCGGGCCAGCTTGCGGATCGGCGTCGGGGGGGCGGTCGGCGCCGGCCTGCGGCTGGGCCACCAAGAGCGGCTCCGGCGCCGGCTCGGCGTACGCCTCGGTGGTCGGTGCCGGATCGAGCTCCGGTGCGGACCGCAGGTCGACGTAGCAGAGCGTGCACCAGGGCGCGCCGGGACGCAGCGCCGACCCACACGCGGGGCAGGCGGTCAGCGGCACGAGGTCGGGACCCACCCACGCTCCCTCGGCAGGGCCAGACCCGGGCTTGAAAGCCAGCACCCGGCCGGCCGGCCAGGCGTAGATTGCCGGCAGCCCGGCGCGCCGCGTGCCCGGCCGATGAGGAGCCTCACGGTGCAGGAGTACTCCACCCCCCAGGTCGTCGGACTCGACCCAGGCGCGGCGTTGACGGATGCGGTGTTCGCCCACGCCGACAGCGCTCCCGACGACGTCGTGTTCACCCGCAAGCTCGACAGCGGCTGGGCGCCGGTCACCGCGCAGGAGTTCGCCACCGAGGTCCGGGCGTTGGCAGCGGGTCTGATCGCGTCAGGCGTGCAACCGGGCGACCGGGTCGGCCTGATGAGCAAGACCCGCTACGAGTGGACGCTGGTCGACTACGCCATCTGGACGGCCGGCGCGGTCACCGTGCCGGTCTATGAGACCAGCTCGGCCGAGCAGGCGCAGTGGAATCTGGCTGACTCCGGAGCGGTGGCCGTGGTGCTGGAGAGCGCCGCGCACCAGGCGACGTTCGACGGGCTGCGCGGTCAACTGCCGGAGCTCAAGGGGGTCTGGCAGATCGACGCCGGCGGTCTCGTGGAGCTCGCCGCGGCCGGCAGGGATCTGGCCCGCTCGACCCTGGACGACCGTCGCGCCGGCCTCACCCCGGCCAGCCTCGCCACGATCATCTACACCTCTGGCACCACCGGCCGGCCGAAGGGTTGCGAGCTCACCCACGCCAACCTGCTCAACACCGGCCGGTCGGCCAGCAAGGTGTTGCCGGAGCTGTTCAACGACGCCGGCTCGACCCTGCTGTTCCTGCCGCTGGCGCACGTCTTCGCCCGGCTGATCCAGGTCGCCTGCGTCGAGAGCCACGCACGGATGGGCCACACCGCCGACATCAAGAATTTGCTCGCCGACCTCGCAACCTTCCAGCCGACCTTCATCCTGTCGGTACCGAGAGTGTTCGAGAAGGTCTACAACACCGCCAGGCAGCGAGCCCACAGCGACGGCAAAGGCGCAATCTTCGATCGGGCCGAAGCCACCGCGATCGCCTACAGCACGGCCCTGGAGACCGGCCGGGTCAGCCTGTTCCTCACGGTGCAACACGCCCTGTTCGACCGGCTCGTCTACACCAAGCTGCGCGCCGCACTCGGCGGCAAGGTCGCGTACGCCGTCTCCGGGGGCGCCCCCCTCGGGGCCCGGCTCGGCCATTTCTTCCGCGGCATCGGCGTGACGATCCTGGAGGGCTACGGCCTCACCGAGACGACCGCCGCCGGCGCGGTGAACACCCCCGCCCACCTCAAGGTCGGCACCGTCGGGCGACCCTCCCCCGGTGTCACGGTGCGGATCGCCACCGACGGCGAAATCCTCATGCGGGGCGAACACGTCCTGCGGGCCTACTGGAACAACGACACCGCCACCGCCGAGGTCATCGCCGACGGCTGGTTCCACTCGGGCGACATCGGCGAGATTGACGGCGACGGCTTCGTCCGGATCACCGGGCGCAAGAAGGAACTCATCGTGACCGCCGGCGGCAAGAATGTCGCCCCGGCCATGCTCGAGGACCGGCTGCGCGCCCATCCGCTGGTGAGCCAGTGCCTGGTCGTCGGCGACCGGCAGCCGTTCATCGCCTGCCTGGTCACGATCGACGCCGAGGCGCTCGCGCCATGGGCCGCGGAGCGCCACAAGGCCCCGGAGATCGGTTCTCTCGTCGACGACGAGGAACTGCGCGCCGAGGTGCAGACCGCGGTCGACGGGGCCAACAAGTCCGTCAGCAAGGCTGAGGCGATCCGTAAGTTCACCATCCTGCCGATCGACTGGACCGAGGAGGGGGGGCAGCTGACGCCCTCGCTCAAGCTCAAGCGGACCACCGTGATGGTCGAGTCTGCCGCCGAGATCGACGCGCTGTACACCGGTCAGCGCGACTGACAGCTCGGCTGCGGGCATTCTGTAGATGACCGCCCGCGCTGCCGAAGGAGACTTGTGGAACCCGCCCTCCTGGCCCAGGGACTTGTCGTCGATTTCGGCAAGGTGCGCGCCGTCGACGGTTTCGACCTGTCCGTCGTCGCGGGCACGAGCGTTGCCCTTGTCGGCCGCAACGGCGCCGGCAAATCAACCACCATGCGGGTGCTCGCCGGGGTCCTGCCGCCGAGCGCCGGTGCGGTGTCCGTCGGCGGGGTGAGCGCGGGCCGGGACCCGTCCGCCGTACGCGCCCTGGTCGGTTACTGCCCCGACGTCGGTGGCCTGATCCCGCGAGCCACCCCGTGGGAGCACCTACAGCTCGCTGCCAAGCTGCGCGGCATGCGCCCCGGTTGGCAGGCTCGCGCCACTGACCTCTTGGAGCGCTTCGAGCTCACGGGGGCAGCGGACCGGATCACCTCGGGCTTCTCGCACGGCATGGGCCGCCGACTGTCGGTCGTGCTCGCCGCCTTTCACGAGCCGCGGGTGCTGCTGCTCGACGAGCCGTTCGACGGTGTCGACCCGCTCGGCGTCGAGGCCACCTTGCAGGTGGTGCGCGAGGCGCAGACCACCGGCGCGGCCGTGCTGGTCAGCACCCACCTGCTGCACCTGGCCGTCGAGGCGTGTACCGAGGCGGTCGTCCTCAAGGGCGGCCGGGTGGTCGGCGCCGCGCCAGCAGCCGAGCTCGTCGGCGAGCCCGGCCGGGCGCGCTACCGCGAGCTCATCGCGTGACGGCCTGGCAGCAGGTCGTCGCCCTGATCGGCCTGCGCTGGCGGCTCGTTCGGTCGCTGCCGGTCCGGCTCGGCTTGCTCGCCGGGCTCGCCGCAGTGCCGCTGCTGGCCTGGCTCATCGTCGCTGGCAGTGACACAGTCGGGCCGGAGGCGTACGCCGCGGCCACCACCGCCGCCAGTGCGGCGTACCTCGGCTTCGGGCTGCTCGCGCTGATCGCCCCGCTGACGGCGGGCGGTGGCACCGAGCTGCTGCCGCCCGACCAGCTGGTGGCCTACCCGGTGCGGCCGTCGACGCAGTTCCTGGCCTCCCTGGTGCTCGCGCCGCTGAACCTCGTGTGGGTGGTGCAACTGCTCGTCCTGGTCACCGAGACAGCGCTGCTCACCAGGGGCGCCGCGCACCCGTGGCTCGGCGGCGCCACGACTGCCGGCTACGTGATCGCGTGCACCGCCACCGGGCAAGCGATCGCCTGGGCCGCTGTCGGCTTACGGCGAACGGTTGCTGGCCGCCGGCTCGCCCGCGGCGTGCTCGTGACCGTGAGCGTCGCCTTCCTGGTCATCATCCGGACCGGGTACGGCAAGGACGTCGTACGCCGGTCCTTTTCGCCCGACGTGGTCGCCGCCGTCGCTGCGGCCGGGGCGCGAGATGCCCGGCACTGGCTGGCGGTCACCGCCGCGGTCTTCGGGGTGGCCGCGGTCGCGGTGCTCGCCGGGTCGCGCGCCTGCGGCTGGGCGCTGCGCCGGCCCGGCGACGTCGGAAGTGAGGTCGCGTCACGGATCGTGCGCCGCCGGACCGAGGCGCCCTCGGCGCTGCGGGCCCTACTTGCCATCGACCGTGCGAGCGTCTGGCGGGCACCAGCGCTGCGCCGCGGGGCCCTCGTCCTCGCGATCCTGCCCGGCCTCGCCGCGGCCGGCGCCGGCCTGCCGTGGCGGTCACTGGTGGTGCTGCCCGGCCTCGTCGCCGCGGGCGGCGGCCTGCTGTTCGGGATCAACGCGTTCTGCCTCGACGCCTCCGGCGCCCTCTGGCTCGCCTCACTGCCACACCCCCCTGCGCTGGTGGCGCGATCCAAGGCCCTCGTCACCGGCGAAACCGTCCTGGCCGGTGTGGTGCTGGCCGTCATCAGCGGCTCAGTGCGCGCGGTTGGCACGCCAACGCTGCCGGAGGTGAGCGCGATCCTGGCGTCGGCGGTGACCTGCTGCGTTCTGGTCGTCGCAATCTGCCTGTCCTCCTCGGTCCGGCGTCCGCACCGCGCCGACCTGGTCGGCCCTCGCGACGCCGTCGCGCCGCCCGGGGCGCTCGTGCTCGCCAGCACCCGGCTCGCCCTGCCGGCGGCGCTGCTCGGCCTTGTCCTGGAGGGCGCCGCCCAGAGCGGCATCGCCTGGTTCCCGGCGCTGCTCGCGCTGCCGGTCGCCGCGCTGTCCGCGCTGTGGATCTGGGTCAGCCTCGGCCGATACGACGACCCGGTCGTCCGCAGCCGGATCATCCATGTGGTCGCCTCGGGCTGAGCGCCCGGCAGGATGGTTGCGGCCAGCATGTACGTACCGCCGCTTCGCCCTGCTCTGCTTCGTCAGGCGGTTGTCATCCGCCGGACGTGCTGCCCGTATTGTCGTACTCGTCGCTTCCCCGCCGCACCGACAGGACCCCGTTGCTCCGCCCCACGCACCTGTGCACCGCCATCCTCATCGTCAGTGCCCTGCTCGGCACTGTGTCCGCCGCGGCCGCGACGCCTCGCCCGACCCCGTCGGCGGCGTCGACCGGCCTGCCCGGCCCGTCGGTCGACCCCCGCGCCGCCGCCCAGCTCGCCGCCGAGCTAGGCCGCCAGCAGCAGACTCTGGCCGCCGAGCAGGCCCACCTCGCCACCGCGACCGCTCAGGCCGTCGCGACGCTGCAGGGCTACCAGGACGCCCAACGGGCCGCTGACATCGCCGCCCGGCGGGCCCGGGTCGAGGCCGCGTCGCTCGTCCAGGCGACTCGACGTACCGACGACGCCCGCAGCCAGTTCGACGGGTATGTCGGCTCGCTCTACCGCACCGGCATGACCGACACGCACACGTTGCTACTGTCGGCCGCGCTGTCGGCGCCGGACAGCGCGACGTTCTTCGGTGGCCTGGGGCTGGCCGACCGGGTCGGCGCCTCGCAGAGCCAGGTCATCGACGACCTCGACGCCGCGCTGCTCGCGCAAACCGAACAGGCCCGGCAGGCGCAGGTCGCCCAGGTCCTCCAGCGAGGGACCGCTGCCCGCGCCCTGGTGGCCAAGGCCGCCGCCGACAGGATCGTCGCCGCCTCGGCCGCGCGGGTCGCCGCGCAGACCGCAGCCCTCACCGGGACCCAGGGGGCGCTTGCGGTCGCCCAGGCGCGCGATGCGAATCTGGCCAAGGCCGACGCGATCGCCGCCGAACGCTCGGGCGTCCCGGCGGCGGCGATCGCCGGGGCGGCTGCCCTGCGCACCGCCGGCGGCTGCGTCGGCGGTGACATCCGCGGCTACCCCAACGGCATGCTGCCGGTCGATGCGCTGTGCCCGCTGTGGGGCACCCCCGGGCAGGTCCTGCGGGCTGACGCCGCGGCCGCCTTCGACGCGCTGAGCCGTGAGTACGCCGCACAGTTCGCCGCCCCCATCTGCGTCACCGACTCCTACCGCAACTACGACGCTCAGGTCGCCGTCAAGATCCTCAAACCGACGCTCGCCGCCGAGCCCGGCACCAGCGAGCACGGCTGGGGCGTCGCGGTCGACCTGTGCGATGGGATCGAACAGTTCGCTACCCCCGCACATGCCTGGATGCTCGCCAACGCCGTGCGGTTCGGCTGGTTCCACCCGGCCTGGGCCGAGCCGACCGGCAGCAAGCCCGAGCCATGGCATTGGGAGTACGCCGGGGCAGCCGACCCCGCGCCGATCCTGCCGGCCGGGCCAGTCGATCTCGGCCAGCTCGCCCGCCAGCTGCGCCGCTGAAGCGCGGACCCGCCGCTGGCTCGCCCAGCGGCCAGGGGCGGGGCTCCCTTGAGCCCGGTGACCTGGCCCGGGTTGTGGGCGCGCCGCCCGTCTGGCGCCTCGGCTACGGCCCGGCGAGCAGACCCCGGAGCCGTTCGGCGAGGACGTCCCAGCGCCACTGCGCCTGGACCCACTCCCGCCCAGCCGCCCCCATCGCGCCGGCCCGCGTCGGATCGGCCAGCAGAGAAGCGACGGCGTCCGCCACCGCCGGCACCGACCGGCCGTCCACGACGCGCCCGGTCACGCCGTCCAGCACGGCGTCCGGGGAGCCCCCTGACCGGCCGGCGACGACCGGCAGTCCGGTCGCGGACGCCTCCAGGAACACGATGCCGAGCCCTTCGACCTCGAGCCCGGCCCGACGGCTCCGGCACGGCATCGCGAACACGTCTCCGGCGTCGTAGTGCGAAGGCAGCTCCGCCCACGGCACCGACCCGGTGAGCACCACGTGATCGGCCACCCCGACGCTGCTGGCCAGCGAACGTAGCCGAGACTCGTCCGGTCCTCCCCCGACGCACAGCAACGCTGCGCCGGGGACCCTCGCCCGGATCGCGGGCAGCGCCCGGATCAGGGCGTCCTGGCCTTTGCGCGGCACCAGCCGGGACACGCACACGACCACCGGGCGCCCGGCCAGGCCGAGCCGTCGGCGTACGACGTCGCCGCCGCAGCCAGCCCGGAACACAGCGGTGTCGACCCCACTCGACAGCTGCTCGAGACGCACGCCTGGCAGGGCCGGAGCGAGCCGGTCACGGGTGTAGGCGCCGAGGTAGGTGACGACGTCGACGCTGCGGCCGATCCGCCGGAGCACCTGCCGGGCGCCGGGCAGCAGCGCCCAGCCGACCTCGTGGCCGTGCGTCGAGGCGACCGACCGGGACAGGCCGAGCGGGGCGGCGAGCAGGCCAAGTGGTGCCGCCGCCCCGAACCACACCCGGTCGCAGTCTTCCGCGGAAGACACCGCCCGGGCCCGGCGCAACACGTCTGGCACCGGCAGCATCAACGAGCCGGGATGGCGCACCACCGGGAAGGACTGGGCCGCATCAAAGGCGGCTGCGCCTGGCCAGGCCGGCGCGTAGACGACGACCTCGCCGGCCGGCTGGCGCGCGGCGAGTGCGTGCACGAAAGCCTGGATCCCGCCGGCGCGGGGCGGGAAGTCGTTGGTGACGACCAGCGACTTCACCGGGGGTGCAGCGCGGCCCAGGCACGGGCCAGGGCGATCCGCTGCGGACCGCTCGGGTGATCGAAGAACAGCAGGTAGACCAGCGGGGCCGGGTCGAGCGTGGACAGGTTGACCGTCGACAGCCGGTGCTCACTGGCGATAAAGGTCGGCACGTCACGGGTCAGCTCGAGCGCGTGCACGTCGGCCCGGGCCTCGATCTGCCGCGACAACAGGTTGGTGAGCGGTGAGAGCGCGAACGTCGTCGCCGCGGCGCCGAACAGCACCAGCGGGATGATCTTCGGGTCGCCGGCGCCGGCCGCCCCGACCCGTCGCAGCACCCAGCCGGACTGCAGCACGAGGAACAGTGCGCACAGTCCGGCGGCTGCCCCGAGCGCGCCGATGGCGGTGCCGTGCAGCACGTCCTGACGCTTGGCGTGCCCCAGCTCATGGGCCACGACAAGCTCGACCTCACGCGGCGACGACGAGGCCAACAACGTGTCGTAGAGCACGATCCGACGGGTCGACCCGAAGCCCGACACGTAGGCGTTCAGGGCGGTGGTCCGCCGGGAGGCGTCGGCGACGAGCACGTCCCGCACAGGCACCTGGTCGCGCGCCGCGAGCTCGAGCAGGTCGCTGCGCAGCTGCCCGGTGGGCAGCGAGGTGAAGCGGTTGAACGCCGGCTCGACCAGCACCGGATAGGCGAACGACCCCGCCAGGACCAACCCGGCCGCGGCCAGGGACGCCCACGCCCACCACGCCGCCGGGGCCCGCCGGGCGAGCGCGACGACCACCAGGACGACGAGCGCGGTCGTCAGCGCGCCGATGCCCAGGCCTTTGAGCCGGTCGGCGAGCCAGCCGCCCCACGTCTGCGTCGACAGCCCGTAGCGCCGCAGCACCACCTCGGCCCGGGCGTCGAGCGGCAGCGTCACGAACGAGCCGATGGCGAGCAGCACGACGACCGCCAGCAGCGTCTGCAGGATCCACCCGCCGGGCAGCGCCGCGACCAATCGGGGGCCGAGCCGACTCAGGCCGAGGGCTGCGGAGACGGCCAGGCCGAGGGCCAGTGCGGCGTACGCCGGGGGGTGGATCGCCCGGTGGAAGCGCACCTCGCGGGCGCGTTCAGCAGCGCTGAAGTCGCGGGCCACATCGACCCGTAGATGTGCCCCGGGCAGGACCGACAGCGGCACGGTGAGCAGGACGACCACGACGAGCAGGAACAGCACGACAAGCAGGACGAGCGCCGCGGGCCGTCTCACGCGAGCTCGCGGCGAAGGGCGTCGCGCCAGGCCACCGTGAACGCCGCCTCGGTGGTGCCCAGCTGCATCATCAGCACCTGGGCGAGCGGATGGCCGGACCCGACGGTCCGGTAGAGCCGGAGCAGCGCCGCTTCGCCGTAGGTCCGGGCGAGCAGG